>DBXA01000066.1:0-1946 GCA_002309235.1 Christensenella sp. UBA1224
TCCTGAACTTTTGATTGCAGTTGTTCTTTGTTGATACAACTATACCACGGAGGCTCATAAATGTAAAATATCGATTTTAAATAGATTATTATGCAATTATTGAATAGAATCGTTATGCTTGAGCGTATCGATCTCTATCACGCGCCGATACCATTCTTCTTCAGCCAGGCTGCTACGTCCGAAGGAAGCGATGAACCGCCGGAATAATGGACGGACAGGCCTTCACCTATAACAGCTTCCGGGGCAAGTTTCGCGATCGCCGTCAGGCTCTGACCAATCTGCCGCCGCCGTGGGAACAAAACGGGATGATGGTTTTTCCGGAGAAGTCATAAGCTTCAAGGAAAGAAGCGATCGGCATAGGGATCCGTTATCGGTCCTGCGCCATACATGACTGACATCATCCGGATTATAAGCAACAACACAGCTGCCGCCCCTGAGGTATTCTTCTTTGTATCCATCTCTGTGATAGCGTAGTTTGTTGACGATGAGCCCATAGCGGGAAAACTTTCCTTCCGTACGCGGGAGCAGCGTGAGAACGATCTCTTTTTCTGTCGCCGCAATCAGATTTGTTCCCGGCTCCTGAACCTTCCAGTTCCAGATATCACAGGCATACGGACGCACCTGTTCCCGGATCATTTCCTCCGTATACGGATAATCACTGATGCCTCTTTCGGCGTTGTAATAGACAATACAACGCACGACAATCCGCTCAAACTCTTCCAGCGTCAGGCAGGCATCCTTCCTGTAATCATGAGCACCGCGCTCCTGAAAGTCAGGCATGATGACGCCTTTTCCTTTCAATGCATCCTTGAATTTCTCCTGGACCGTATCAAAAAGTTTTTCTATCGGACCTTTGAGATCGGGTCTGAAAGAAGGGAGATTAATCAGCGTCACACCGAGTTCCGTGATCTGTTCAAATGTCTCTCCGATGTATTCTGATCCCATGTCTGTAACCATAACCCCAGGGAGCGCGGACACCGGCCATTGTTTTGCTTCAACAGCAATTCCCATCTTTTGACAAAGTTCGACCTTATCCGACACAATATTGAGCATCATCTGTTGCAGGGAATAGACCCCGCCTTCCCATAGCAATGGCATACTTTCAGTATTGCAGTTGATACAGAGGCAGAGGTCGTCTTTAATACTCAGGATCCGTATTAAAACTTCTCCTTTTCGGAGGATATCATTGACCTTCATCATGAACCTCCTTCTCGATCACAATGCCCCAGTCTTCAATGCCGTGAGACAGCCAGTAATTGCGGGAGATGTCCAACAGCTTTGCGTAGGATGGCTTGTTAAGGTTAAATCTCCAGACACACTCACGGATAATCGTTGATCCATCGGCCTTTTTCGCCATAAAATCAGAAGAGTACTGATTTCCTTCAACCCCTTCAAGAAGCACATTGCACTCAAAAGAAATGATACTGTCATCCTGCTCTAATATATCGACATATGCAGATTGTATTTTGCTGTAGGTTCTACAGACCTCCGTGCATTTAGATATTTTCGTTTCTCACATCTACCTTTATATCTGATTCTCTTCATAAAATTATTCCCTTTCGCCTTGATTATTGCCCGAGATCTTCCCAAGATCTCCCCGAGATGTCCCCACTATCTACATTTCGGGTATTTTTTATAGATGATGGGGAGATGGTGGGGAGATGATGGGGTTTTCCACTTACTGAATCCCTTGATTTTCCTACATTTTCTGATCCTCCTGATTTCCCCCAAGATCTGTTCTCCCGATTTCACTATGATGAGTGACAACCTCATTGATCGTGATTTCGTCAAAAAGTGACAAGTTCTTTGATCGTCATCTTCCGGGCCGGCTTTTCGTTCCGTCCCCTCCGATCCGCCATCTCTCATCACGTCTTCTCCGTGACTTCCTTCTCGAACCGTCACTCTCACGGGACAACATTCCGATCCGTCCCCATCGCTCAAAACCC
>DBXA01000066.1:1980-4012 GCA_002309235.1 Christensenella sp. UBA1224
GAAAGGACATAGAAAAAGCCTCATGCCGTGACGTAATGTCATAGCACAAGGCTTCTAGGTTTTACTATGTTGTTTTAGGCTGTCAGGCGCTCAGCGATTTTGTCATTTTCAGGCTCACCGTGAGTGTCACTGAACAACGGGTCCTTATTCCCATTCGATCGTTGCCGATGGCTTGGGTGTATAATCGTAAAGCACGCGGTTGACACCGGCTACCTCATGGGTGATGCGATCCGTCAGGTGCTGCATGAGCTCGAACGGGATGGGCTCCACGGTCGCGGTCATGGCATCGCGGGTGTTGACCGCACGGATAACGACTGCCCATTCAAAGGTACGCTTGCCGTCGCGGATACCGGTAGACTTGAAATCAGGCACGATGGTAAAGTATTGCCATACCTTGCCCTCAAGGCCGTTCTTTGCGAACTCCTCGCGAAGGATGGCATCGGATTCGCGAACCGCCTCCAGACGATCACGCGTGATCGCGCCGGGAACGCGAACGCCCAGGCCCGGTCCCGGGAAGGGCTGACGGTATACCATGTTATCCGGAAGGCCCAGTTCCTTTCCTACCATGCGGACTTCGTCCTTGAAGAGGATGCGTACGGGCTCTACCAGTTCAAACTTGAGATCCTCCGGGAGACCTCCGGCGTTATGATGCGCCTTGATGCCCTTTTCGCTTTCCAGGATATCCGGCCAGATGGTGCCCTGGGCCAGGAACTTCACATCGCTGAGCTTACGGGCTTCTTCCGCGAATACTTCTATGAATTCATTGCCTATGATCTTGCGCTTCGTCTCCGGATCGGATACGCCCGCGAGCTTATCCAGGAAACGATCCACCGCGTCCACATAGACGAGGTTGGCGTTCATCTGGTTGCGGAACACCTCTATCACCTGTTCCGGCTCCCCCTTGCGCAGGAGGCCGTGGTTTACATGGACGCATGTCAGCTGGCTGCCTATCGCCTTGATCAGCAGTGCTGCGACGACAGAAGAATCGACACCGCCTGACAGCGCGAGGAGTACCTTATTGCCGCCCACCTGCGCACGGACATCGGCGATCTGTTCTTCGATATAAGCCCTTGCGAGTTCGGGCGTTGTGATACGGGCCATGTTTTCGGGACGAACGAGGACCGGCATAATGATCACTCCTGTTATTATATTTCCCCTCGGGATCTTTCTGATACTGTGAGATTATACCGTATCCCGATGCACGAAATGTGCACGATACCGTAATTTTTCTATGAATATATCATACCCGGCAAAAGCGTACATCTTACCGGGATGTTTCCTGAAAGCACATGGCTCCGCTCCATTCATCCCTGAACAGGCGCTCATGTCAGAGCATCTCCTTCAGCTTCTGCCTGTCTATCTTCCCGTTCGGGCTGAGAGGAAGTGCATCCAGTATGACCACCTTGCCCGGCACCATATAAGCGGAAAGGCGGCCTTTTAATGCTGCCGTTATCTGAGCGCCTTTGACCTCGCCGTATTCCGGAGCGATCTCGCAAAAGAGAGTGATCCGCTGTTTCACAGCATTGTACAGACAGCAGCAGCGCCGTACCTCGTCCAATGCGCCGGCAGCCGCCTCTATCTCTCCCAGCTCGATCCTGTGGCCCAGATGCTTGATCTGATGATCCGTACGGGATGCAAAGAGCAGGTTCCCTTCCCTATCATACTGTGCCAGGTCTCCGGTCTTCAGGCACCGTACCGGGCCTTCTCCAAAGTCCTTTATGAGAAATGCCTTTCCCGTCTTTTCCGGATCGTTGTAATACCCGAGCGCAAGCGCATCGCTGACAACGTACAGTTCCCCAATCCGGCCGGGCTCCGTGATGACGCCTGCTTCATCCACAAGGTATACCCTGCAGTTTGAAAGCGCCTTCCCCATGGGCAAGGTATCCGTCTTTTCAAAGCGCTTCTTTACCTCGTACCAGCAGCAGATCCCCGCTATCTCGCTGGACCCGTACAGGTTTACGAACTGCACATCCGGCAGGGCATCCATCCAGGTGTTCAGGTGCTTTACCGGCATGACCTCGCCCACAAAGAA
>DBXA01000003.1:0-13755 GCA_002309235.1 Christensenella sp. UBA1224
GCGGATGTGCTGTACCGCTTCACGCTGTTCACGGGAGACAGCGTGGATGTAACGATCAGCGGAATGGGAATGGGAGCGGGAACGTATACGCTGTCCGCGGACGTGAGTTCGGAGAGCGAGAACGTGAACGCGAGCTGTTCGATAACGACGTCGGGGCTTGAGGTAACGATAGAGCCGTGCGTGATCACGGTCTATACGGGTTCGGCGAGCAAGATCTACGACGGTCTCCCGCTGATGTGCGAGGACGGCGCGTATATCGAGGGCATACCCAACGATGAGGATATCACGGTCCTTGCGACGGGGGAGATCACGGAGGTCGGGAGCGCAGAGAATACGTATGAGATCGACTGGGGCGATGCGGAGGAGAGCAACTACGCGGTGACGGAGGCTTTGGGAACGCTTGAGATCACCTCCTACGATACGCCTATCGTCTTCACCGCCGGAAGTGCGGAGAAGTATTATGACGGAACGGAGCTCACGGCGCCGGAAGTAGAGGTAAGCGGCATGCCGGAAGGCTTTGAATACGCGGCGGAGGGAACGGGAAGCCAGACGGAGATAGGGTCCGGCACGAACGGCGTGACATATACGATCTGGAACGCCCAGGGAGAGGATGTCACGGAGACGCTCCCGAACGTGAGCGTGGTGGAAGGAACGCTGACGGTCATAGGCTTTGAAGACGAGGTCACCATAACCACGGCTTCCGCGACTAAGATATACGACGGGGAACCGCTGACGGCGGAAGGGGTAACGGTGGAAGGCCTGCCGGAAGGCTTTACCTGCACGGCGAAAGCAACGGGCAGCCAGACGAATGCCGGTGAGAGCTACAACACGCTCAGCGAGTATGCTATCCTGGATGCGCAGGGCAATGACGCTACCCTGGCGTTTACGAATATCACCGAGGAGATCGGAACACTGAAGGTGGAAAGGTATACATTCATCGTCAAAACAGGCGGTACCTTTGCCTATGACGGAACATACCATTACGCGCAGGTTATGCCAAGAGAAAGCGTGAGCAGTGATGCGTTTGATTTCGGTACCGTCATCCAGAACGACGACGGGAGCGGAAAGATCGTTATGGACTGGGGCGATGAGATCACGTTCCAGGTCACCTATGGCGGGAAGGATGTAGGCAAGTACGGTGCTAATGCCTTAGTATATAGTAACACCGATAATGTCGGGATTTCAGGCCTTCTCTATGATCTGGTTGAGATTACGAAGAACGATATGAAGATCGTCATACACGGTTATAAATATGAAAAGACCTATGACGGAACACCGCTGGAGGCGGATGTATATACTTTCGACCTGCCGGATGCCTGCGCCTATTCCTGCAGCACCACGGTAGCGAGCCGGACCGAGGCGGGAACTTCCACATTTATGCCTTGTGACTGGATCATCTCCTGCGGCGGTGTGGATGTGACGGAGAACTTCACGAACGTGACGGCGGAGGCGGGGAGCCTGACGGTAAAACCGCTGGCGCTGAGTATAGACCTGGGCGATGAAACCGTGGATTACGATGGCAACTGGCATGCGGGCTCGCCTGAGATCACCTGCTCGAACAGCGGATATACCCTTACGCAGATCGCCAATTCCACGTTCCAGATCGACTGGGATTGGGGAGATGAGGTGACTTTCAACGTCAGCGGCACCGGCAGGACTGCCGGGAACTATACGCTGACCTGCAGCCGGCTTGGCGGTACTGCAGCTTCCAACTATTCGGCGACCTTCACCTCCGGCACTCTCAAGATAGAGAAGGTGAAGATATCCGCAAACCTGCATGGCGATACACTGAACCGTGTATTCGGCAACAGAGGGTCGATCATAATCCCCGACCTTACTTACACCAGCGGCGGACACAAAGGAGAATCGATCACCAGGACCAATGGGAGCGGCGTGATCGGCAATGCGACATCCTACTACACTCTGTTTGACGGGACCCGCCTCACTGTGACCGTAACAGGCGGGAACGATAACAGCGCGGGCAAACACTCCCTGACTGCTTCGGGTACGCAGTCCGGGTCGTACGATGTGGATAACTTTGAAGTGAAGTTTACCAACGATACCTATACCGTGACGCCCGCTCCCATCACCGTACGGACCGGATCTGCGAAGATGTACTGGACCGGCGAACCGCTTACCTGGGATGATGCGGAGATCACGGGGCTTGTCGGCGATCCGGATGTAATGTACAGCGAATCGGACTACCCGGTTATCACGGCGACCGGCAGCCAGACGGAGATCGGATCGAGCGATAACACGTATTCGATCAGTTGGAACGGCTTTAACAAGAATAACTATAAAATCACCGAGGACATCGGCACTCTGACTGTGCTCGAGCCGGAGCCCTGGTCGACGGACGATCCGGACCCGTACGTCATCGATTACGGCGGCTGACGAGGGAAAAGGATATTCCCGGCTGAACAACAGTCATGCCAAACAGCAAGCAGGAAGGCCCAGGGCGATCGCCTGGGGCCTTCCTGCTTGCTGCGTATAGTACTATATGCTGCTTTTTGCGAAACTGCCTGAGAGATCCGTCGTCCGGCAGTGACAGGAAAAACCGTATCGCCGGAAATGAAAACAAAAGCAAATTATGACGCGGTTCCAGGTTTATCTCCTGACGCCTGATAGCACCCGATAGAACTCGGGCACTGTCTTCGGCAACAAAGCTGCGGTACTTCTCATAAAGGCGCGGCACCGACAGAGCAGGAAGTGAGATGCGTAGGGGAAACCGCGACCAGACGGTGCTCTTTGGTCCGGCATTCGGGGCAGGCGTTCGGACAGCGCCCCTGGAAACGACAGCCCTGCGGGAGGTCGATGGGATTTGGAACATCGCCCTGCAGGCGGATACGAACGCGGCGTGCTTCCGCATCGGGATCCGCAAGCTGGATCGAGGAAAGCAAAGCGCGCGTGTAAGGGTGCTGCGGGTGATCATAGAGATCATCCGCTTCCGCAAGCTCGATGATTTGGCCCAGATACATGACGGCAATGCGGTCCGAGACGTATTTCACCATGGCCAAGTCATGCGATATAAAGAGAAGCGTCAGGCCCATTCTGGCCTGGATCTCCTTGAGCAGCGTCACAATCTGTGCCTGAATGGAGACATCCAGGGCAGATGTGGGTTCGTCGCATACGATAAATGCAGGATCCAAGGCAAGGGCACGGGCGATGCCGATGCGCTGACGCTGACCGCCGGAAAATTCGTGCGGAAAGCGATTGGCATGTTCCGGGTTGAGTCCCACGAGTTCCAGCATGCTGTCAACGCGATCGTTCTGTTCCCTGGCGGTACCGAGACGGTGCGCCTTCATGCCCTCCCGGACGATTTCCCGGACGGTCATGCGGGGGTCCAGGGAGGAATAGGGGTCCTGAAAGATCATCTGGGTCTCCCTTTGGAAGCGTTTCCGATCGGAGAAGCTCATGCGGGCAACATCGTGCCCGCGGTAGAGTACAGATCCGGAGGATATTGGCACGATCCCCTTTACGGCGCGCCCCAGGGTCGTTTTGCCGCAGCCGGATTCGCCGACCAGCCCCATCGTCTCTCCACGGAAAATGGACAGATCGACATGGCTTACAGCCTCAAGAGTGCGTTTTCCGTCCAATGGGAACGAAACGCAAAGATCCCGGATCTCAATCATTTTTTCTGCCATGCTTTTTCTCCTTATCAGCCTCGAAAAGTTCCCTTTGCGCCGCGGCGCGCGGATCGTACAGCCAACAGTGGACCGTGTGGCCGTTTTTGTCCGTCAAGGGCGGCTGATTTGCTTTACAGACCGCCATGCAGTACGAGCAGCGCGTACTGAATGGGCAGCCTGCGGGCATATGGTCCAGATTGGGCGGGCTGCCGGGGATGGTAGAAAGCTTCCTGCTCCGGGGCAGATCCAGGCGCGGGGCTGCTTCCATCAGGCCGAGGGTGTAAGGATGCAGAGTTTCATAAAAGATCTGGCGTGTCGTGCCCTGCTCCATGAACTGTCCGCCGTACATGACGCCTATGCGGTCAGCGCAGGAGGCGACCGTACCGAGATCATGCGTGATCAGGATAATGCTGGTCTGCAGGCTGCGGATGAGTTCGGCCAGAAGATCCAGGATCTCCGCCTTGATGGTAACATCCAGAGCTGTGGTAGGCTCGTCCGCGATGACAAGGCGGGGCCTGCAGGAGAGCGCCATGGCGATCATCACGCGTTGGCGCATCCCGCCGCTGCATTGAAAGATATACTGCTCCATGCGTTTTTCCGGATCAGGGATCTTTACCCTTGCCAGAAGGTTCACAGCCTCTTGCCTTGCCTGTTCTTTGGAGTAAGTGCCGCGTTCAAGGAGCCAGCGTTCGACTCCTTCCCGCGCGTTGTTCCCGCCTAGAAACCTCGACAGCTCCGCACTGTCCCGCTCCAGGCGCTCCCCGCCGGATCGCAGGTTCCTCTGGAGCCATTTTTCCAGTTTGTCCGGTTCCTCTCTGAGAGGCAGTATCTCTCCTGCCAGCGCGCGGGCATCGGCGCGCGTCATGCGCAGGTGCTCCAGGAGCATCTCCGTGATCTGATCGCCGATGCGCATCGTGGGATTGAGGGCGGTCATGGCATCCTGGAAGATCACGCTGATCTCTCTTCCGCGCACTCGCTGGAGCTGGCTCTCCGTGAGGCGCATAAGATCGCGCCCGCAGAACCATACTTCGCCGGCGTCGATCTGTCCGGGCGGGGAGGCGATCAAACGCAGGCAGGACTGGGTCAGGACGCTCTTGCCTGAACCGGATTCGCCTACGATAGCCATGATTTCCCGCTCATTTACATGAAAAGAGGCGCCTCGGATAGCTTCCACATTGGTTTTGCCGGAGCGGAAGGAGACGTGCATATCGCGTACATCAAGGAGTTTTTCCATGCCTGCCCTTCTTTCGATAGAGGTCATTTTCGGAGTTTTGGATCGAGTGCATCGCGCAGACTGTCACCAAGCAGCTGGATACACAGCATCGTCAGTGCCAGTACGATCGAAGGTGCGATCAGCTGCCACGGATGGCGAAAGCGCACTTCCATGCCGGTGCGGATAAGGCTGCCCCAGCTGACATCGCCTGAACCCATGCCGATGAAGCTGAGAAAAGCCTCCGAGAACATGGCTTGCGGTATTGCCAGGGTGAAGGAGACGATCACGACTCCCAGCGTATTCGGGATAAGATGCCGGAAGAGGATCGAGGCGGTGGAGACTCCTGTTGACTGTGCTGCGAGCACATAATCCTCGGTCTTGAGCTGGAGGATCTGGCCTCGTACCAGACGTGCCGTATTCAGCCAGCCCGTGACTACCAGCGCAAATATGATCGTATAGATGCTTGAGCCCATGATTAGCCGTACGACCAAAACGATCACCATGTAGGGGATTGAAATGAACACATCCACCGTGCGCATGAGGAACTGGTCGACTTTTCCGCCGGCGTATCCGGAAATCGCGCCTACGATTACGCCGATCAGTGTCTGGAGCACAGCGGAGACAAAACCAACCTTGAAGGAGGTCTGCCCGCCTTTCCACATCTTCGTGAAGAAATCGTGTCCGAACTTATCGGCGCCAAGCCAGTATTCCGCTGAGGGTTTATGGTTGATCGCCTCGTCAACGATACCGGTTATCGGGCGGGGCGAAAAGGCAGGGACAAGGAAACAGCATGCGATGATCAGAGCCAGCAGGATGCTGAATACGATCACGGAGGGCGTTCTCCAGAATCGACGCGCCACCTCTGCGCTATAGGAAATGTGAGGCTGATTGCTTATCTGCTCATCGTCGGCGCAGGGCTCGGAACGGAAGAGTTCGTCTATATTCACGTTTTCACTTTGCATGTTCAACTCTCCCTTCAGCGCTTTAGGCGGATTCGCGGATCGATCAGGCCGTAAAGGATATCCACAACCAGATTTGCCGCTACGAGGAACGTGCCGAAAAGCACGGTCAATCCCATGACAAGACCGTAATCGCGGTTGGATATGGATTCCACGTAATAACCGCCAAGGCCTTTGATATTGAAGATGGATTCCACAACAAACGTGCCGCATAGGAGCGAAGCTGTGATCGGCCCGAGGATCGTGACTACGGGCAGAAGGGCGTTGCGCACCTGATGCCTGAGCATGATGCGCCGTTTCTTCAGGCCTTTGGATCGCGCGGTCTTAATATAGTCTGCATTCTCGACTTCCACGAGTGAGGTGCGCATGAGCCTTGCGATCGTGGCAATGGGACTGAGCGATAGGCATATCGTTGGAAGGATCATCTCTTTTGGTGTGGAGAAACCGGTTGTCGGCAGCCAGCCGAGCATATTGCCGAAGACGGTAACACTTATGGTAGCTACGACGAATGACGGAACGGATATACCCACAAGCGACAGCCCGATGACGGCTTTGTCAAGTGCTTTGCCGCGGTTGAGGCCTGACATCGTGCCCAGGGCGATACCCATCGGTACAGAGAAGATCAGCGCGCACAGGCCAAGCCTCATGGACTGGGGCAGGCCGTTTCCGGTAGCCGGGTCTAGGATCATAGTCGTGATCTTGCGGCCGGGATTGGCAATGGATTCACCCAGATCCAGGTGAGCCATGTTTTTCAGATACATGAGATACTGTTCGAAAACGGGCTTGTCGAGGCCATAATGCGCGAAGAGCTTCGCCCGGGCTTCTGCGGTGATGTTCGGATCGGCGAAGAGGCCGTTCGGTACCAGCTTAAGAAGGAAAAATGTCACTGTCGCCAGGACGAAGACGGTGATCGCCGCAATCAGTACGCGCCGGACCACATATTTGAGCATATTTCCGTTTCCTCTCTTTCGCGTGTCCGATGAGCATAAGATGGAATGAGAAGCCGGGAAGGAGTTTTAAGTCCCTTCCCGGCGAGGGGCAAAACAGAAGGCTTTACTTGACGGGTACGGCGAATATGTAGTCGAACTCGCCGCCCATAACGCGAACGTGGAAGCCTTCAAAGTTATCACTCTTGAGATGGGCACGGCCGCCGACAGCCAGAGTCACGATGGGGCCATGTCTGAGGAGAATCTCTTCCGCCTGCAGCGCGAGCTCGGCGCGGCGGTCGAGATCGGTGGTGGTAGTGATCTCCTGGATCATGGCGCTGTACTCGGCATAGTATCCCGGCTTTGCGAAGTTCCATCCGGTGGCAAACAGCTCAGAATAGAACGGCTCCAGGTAGTCGATCACGTCGTTGGTGGAGTTGTTCCAGCCGAAGAGAAGCAGATCGTAGTCGCCGGAAATGACGCGGGAATCACGCACCTTAAACTCGACGGCGTCCATTTTGACCTTAAGCCCAAGCGCGGCGTCCAAGGCGTTCTCCATGTACTCGGCGATGGTCTCATAATCTGTCGTGTTTGCGCAGACGACCTTGATCTCAGGCACGTCAGCCACGCTCCCGTAACCGACCTCAGCCAAAGCGGCTTCGAGCTCGGCAACAGCTTTCTCGCTGTTGCGGGTCAGCGGAGCGACGTCGTTATAGGAGTCGCCGCGCAGGTCGTGCATGGTCGTATGGGCGACGTTGTTGGAATTTATCGCACCGGGAATGGCGTAGCCGGTGGCAACGAACGCGGGGTTGGCCAGTACGGAATCGTAAAGCACGGTACGGTTGATGGCGTTGTTGATGGCTGCGGAGAAGTGTTCGTTGGCAAGGAGCCGGCTGAGCTTCTCGTTAACGAGGCTGCCTTCGCTGTCGCGGCGGTAATCGTTTACGAGCATGAAATACCAGCTCGTGCCCTCCAGGACCTCGGTATCGCTCGGCATGCTGAGCAGGTAGTCGCTGGAGGCGACAGCATAATCCAGCTTGCCTTCCTTGAACATGTTCACGCGGGGTTCCACACCCTGAACAATGACCAGTTCCACCTTTTCAAGGGTGATCGCATCGGCGTTCCAGTAATTGGGGTTCTTTTCCAGCGTGAGCTGCTCGTTGTAACGCCACTCGGAAACTACGAACGGGCCGTTGGTGCCGATCTTGTCGGCAGCAGATCCGTAACTGCTGCCGTACTGCTCATACAGATCGCGCTTGATAGGCGCCCATGCGGTGCTGCAGAAGGTATCCAGCTGCCACGGTGAGGGAGCGGAGAGGATCACCTGGATGGTATGCTCATCCAGCGCGGTGATGGCCAGAGTCTCGGCCGCAGCGGCACGGATGGTATCGGCGTCAGCGCCGCTGTCGACAATGGCTTTCAACTCGTCATAGCCCTGGACGGCGTTGAACAGCACCACTACCTTGGCGCTTTCGGCGCGCGTAAAGATCTCACGGTAGGACCAGACGATGTCCTCCGCTGTGATCGGCGTGCCGTCGCTCCAGCAGGCTTCTTTCCGGATGTTGAAGGTCCAGGTCTGATAGTCATCAGTCGTATAGGTTTCGGCGAGACCGGGCAGGATCTCTCCTTCATGCTCGCGCAGGAGCGGCTCAGCGATACCTTCCGTAACCACGAGGGTGTATGCGGAAGTGTTCTGCTGCGGGTCGATGGTTTCGATGTCCTGCTCCAGGCCAATACGGAGTACGGCGGGTTCTTCAGCCATAGCCGCGGGGACAGAGGCCGTGATGAGGAGTAGGGCCACAAACATTGACAGGGCTTTTTTTAGGGTAGACATGGTTTCTTCCTCCTTGGTTTTGTTATGGTTGCATGAGATGCCGGTGAGTATAAAAAACTGTCCTGCTCAAGAATTCTTGCGCAGGACAGGATCTTTATCGCGATCCTGCGGTACCACCCGCATTGGCGCATGCACGCCCGGCTTATTGGCATATATATACGTATGCCGACTTTGATAACGGAGTGCCGCTCCGGCTCGCCTACTTCGCGCCGCAGCGCGTTTCAACCCGCCCTCAGAAGCCCATTCTGTCAGGAGTTCCCGCCGCTTTTCACCGCCTGCGGCTCTCTTTGGGGAATCTGACCGGACATACTATCCTTCGTCAAAGGTTTATTGTATTAAACCATATCAGGACGTGCATGTCAATTCCTGTGCATAGAAATTCTTTGTTAATTATAAATATACATTCAGCTTCCGGCGGATCACCATTTTATCATCGTAGCGCCGTCCAGTTCATAGCCGGGTGTCGCAACGTTGAAGCCGGGTGCCTCAAAGCCCTTTACACGGCTGAAAGCAAGGCGGTTTCCCTTCGCGACCAGGTCGATGCGGCGTAAAGCGGTGATATCTTCATCGGGTTTGCCGGGAACAGCAATAAAGTCCCCCTGCATTCCTGCGGCAAGCGTTCCCGTGATCGTCTCCACTCCGCAGATACGCGCGGAGACGGATGTGGCGGCGCGAAGGGCGTCTGCGGGGCTCATGCCGCTCTCCACGAGGCACTCGGTTTCGCGGATCGTGGCCGTTGTGCCCTCCAGCGGATCGTTGGGCAGAAGGTCTGTACCTACGCCGATGATCACGCCCTCTTCTACAGCCCAGCGCAGGGCCTGCTTGTGTTTCTCCTGGGCCTCGGCCTGCTTGCGGACCTGATATTCCGGGCTGCCGTGTGCCATCAGGTATTCTCCCGCATGGGAGACAGCTATGGTTGGAACGTAGAAGGTGCCTGCCTCTTTCATCAGTTTGGCTGTTTCCCGGGACATGAAGTAGCCGTGCTCCACGCAGTCTACACCGTTCCGCACAGCGGCGCGGATCGCGCCGTCATTGCTAAGATGCGCCGCGACGCGCTTGGAGGAACCGTGAGCTACTTCGACGACGGAGGCGATCTCCGCGTCTGTCATCTGCTGGTCGCCTACGCCTTCCGTGGGACTTGCGAGGCCGCCGGTCATGCAGATCTTGATGAAATCCACTCCGTGGGCGATCTGCCTGCGCACGCCTTTCGCGAATTCGGCAGGGCCGGAGCACTCACAGGAACCGTACTGGTTCCAGCCGTGTCCGCCGTGTGCGATGATGACTTCGCCGCAGCCGATCACACGAGAGCCGAAGAGCATGTTTTTGTCTACAGCCTTGCGAAGGGCAACATCTACAAAATCTGCTCCGCCGATGTTGCGGATGGTCGTGACGCCGGACATGAGAGTCTCCGCAAGGCGGCGGTACATGATGAGAGAGCGGTATGCCGGTCCGAAATTATCCACCGGCCAGTCCAGGAACGGGTGAAAGAGATCCAAGTGCACATGGCAGTTGAACAGACCGGGCATCAGGGTATATCCGGTGAGGTCCGCCGTTATATCGCTGGCGGCAATCTCCGCTATGGCCTCGGCAGTATCGCAGGGGCCTACATAGGAAAGGGTACCCTGCGGCTTCTCCGGAATGATCTCGTAGGATAAGAGGCCGTTCTCGATGGCAGGCTGTTCGGTTCCGTCAAAGATACGGGCGTGGACGAGAGAGATCTTGCTCATATTGTACTCCTTACAGGCCGTAGACATCGGTCATTTTGTCGGTCAGGTATTCGATGTAGGGGCAGGCGTTGAGGCTTTCTCCTGTGATACGGCGGATCAGGTCATTGGGAGTATAGACCTGGCTGAAGCGATGCACATGCTCACCGAGCCAGCGGTTGATCGGCAGGAGGGTGCCGCTGCGGACAGAACCGAAGACATCTATTTCCTTTTCCATTTCCCTCAGTATCTGAACGTTATAACAGTTGCCGATGGCATAGGACACGAATGCGCCGAACCGCCCGTATGGCCACTGTATATCCTGCAGGATGCCAACTGTATCGTTCGGAACGTCCATGCCCAGGTATTCCTTGATCTTCCTGTTCCATATGGCGGGCAGATCGGCCGCTTTCACCGTGCCGTTGATAAAATCCCTCTCCATTTCATAGCGGATGAGGATATGCAGGCAGTAGGTCACTTCATCCGCTGCGGTACGGATCAGGCTGGGTTCGCAGCGGTTGAATCCGCGGTAAAGCTCATCTACGGCAACATTTCCGATATAGGGACGGTAAGCTTCCATGAAGCGATCGTACAGGCCTTCCCAGAAAGCGCGGCTGCGCCCTATGACGTTTTCGTAGAAACGTGATTGTGACTCCTGGAAAGCCGCGGAGGTGCCGCCGCCGAGGATGGTCCCTTCCACCTCGTCAGGGATATTAAGAGAATTGATGCTATGGCCGCCTTCGTGAAGCACAGAAAAGAGCGAGGAGGCGAAATCCGTTTCCGAATAACGGGTCGAGAAGCGCACATCATGCAGATTGATGTTGAAGGAGAAGGGATGGGTCGTCTCGGTAAGCATGACTTCTTCCGGGTCAAGCCCCATATAGCGATACAATTCCTCGTTAAAACGGCGCTGGACGGACAGAGGCACGCTCTTATGCAGGAATTCGGGAACAGGAAACTGCTTTAGCTGTATGCGCTGAACGAGGGGCACGATCGCTTCCCTGAGCTGCCCGAAGAGCTCGTCCAGTATGGCGCTTGACATGCCTTCTTCGTAATAGTCCAGCAGGGCGTCATAGGGCGTATTCCTATAGCCGAAGCATTCGGCGAGCCGTTTGTTCTGGCCGATGAGCGTATCGATATACGGGACGAGAGCCGCCCAGTCGTTATTGGGCCGCGCTGTTTCCCAAACGGCGATAGCCTCGCCTTTGGCGGCTTCATGTTCGGCATACAGGTCTGACGGGACATTGCAGTAAAAATCGTAGGTTCGAGACGAGACACGGACCAGGGCTTTGTCAAGGTCGTCCATTTCGTCGACATGCGGGCGCAGAGTGGTCAGGAAGGCTTTCATTTCCTCGGAGGTCTGCAGGCGCATGGTCTCCGCCGCGATCGCGCCTTTGGTGGCGGCACGGCCCCGGGCACCCTTGGGCGGTACGCGCTGTATGCTGTCCCAAAACAGAAGTGAGTTGACCCGGTCAAAGTGATAGATCCGCTCGAGATACTCTTTGAAGTCTTTCAGCGTGTTTTTTGTGGCTGTATCCATGGTAATTCTATTATCCTTTCTTATATTATTTTCAGGTTTGCTTATTTCTGCTCCTCCTCGTTGATATTCATATGCATGATGGCGCGATACTTCGAACCGGGCGTGCGCTCCATTTCAAAGGGTTCGCCGTCCAGGATCGGGAAACGATCCATATGAGCTCTGAGGGCTGAGCGCTCATCCTCATCAAGGGAGAAGCGGAAGATATTTGTATTGTCTTCTACATGCCGGCTGCTGCGTACGCCGATGATCGCCGCACCGACACCCGGCTGATCGAGGATATACCGGGTGGCTATGTTTGAGATGGATACGCCGTGTCTGTCCGCGATGCCCTTTAAAAGGAGCAGAAGCTCCTGGTACCCCTGCCAGCCCATGGTATCTTCGATAACCTGCATATACTTGACCTGAGAACGCGTTTCCGGCGCGGTATATTCTTTGCCGATCCACTTCTCGGAGAGGAATCCGCCGGAAAGCGTGCCATAGCAGAACAGGGCGATATCGTGCTCCCTGCAGTATTGAAGCAGGCCTTTTTCCGGACGGCGGTCGAAGAAGGAATACTGTGCCTGTGTGGACATGACCGGGATACCGGCGTCAACGATCTGCGCCAGATGTTCCGTATCGAAATTGCACATGGAGATGTTGCGTATTTTTCCCTTCTCCTGCAGGCGCATGAGATATCCTGCTGTCTCCAGGCAGCCTGGAACATCATAATCCCACCAGTGGAATTGAACGGCATCCAGGATGTCCCGATGGAGGCGCCGGAGGCTGCGGTCGATGACAGCCTCGGTGGACCGGAAGTCGACTTTATCGAGCAGAGCGATATCGGGCACGTATTTCGTATGGACCTGGATATCGTTGGGATGGTAATCCCCGCGGCGGCGCAGCTCCTCGACGAATTCACCTATGAATTCCTCGGCGCCAGTGTAGATATCGGCGCAGTCGAAAGTCGTAAAACCACGCTCTACCAGGGCATGGAAGCCGCGCATGATATCAGAAAAATCCAGTTCACCCTGCAGATTGTGCCCCAGTGAAAGCTGCCAGCAGCCGTTGATCACGCGGCTGATGGTATAACCGGGGCGTATTTCATATCTCTGATCCATTTTTTTCAGTCTCCTTTTGTAGGTTCAACGGTGCATTCGCTATGGCGGAAAGAGTGCTCCCTGAGGCGCGTGATGCGGAAGCGCGCTCCGCAGTTTGGATCCGGACAGGCAATGACGCAGTCGGAAAGCATCCAGTCATTGGGGTGCAGCGGCCGCTGTTTTGCCGGCAGTATGGGGAGCAGCGCGCTCAGGGCGTACATAGAAAAAGACGCGCTCTCAGGCGGGAAAACGAGGTTTTCACCGATCACGTAGAAACGGTCACCCACCCTGTGGCTGCATACCATAGGTTTGTCGCCTGCTTCGACTTCGACCTGAAGGTCGTAGAGGGTAAAGCGGTCATCCGGCTGCATACTATGGCCCTCCGTGAATATTAATGCAATCATTATACAGATTCAATATCGTGAATTCAACTGTGAATCGTTAACAATAACAAAAGGAAACGCTTATTTCGAACAATGATAGACCGACGATCGCCTGCCATATGTTGAATAAGAATACATATGCCAGGATGCGGATGCAATAGGAAGGTACGAGGTTTACGATGTGGGGAAACAGAACGGCGTGAGAATCTGCCGGATGCTGACAGCGGAAAAAGCCATGCGGTGCGGCGAAGGTGGGTTTTTCTGCATGTCGGACACGGAAGGCTCATTGTTGAAAAAAGGCAATTGTTCATTAGCGCCGGCTATCGGCCGGAGAAAGCGATATCATTGCGCAGAAGCAGACAGGGTTCAAAAACAGGATCCTGCTGTATGGGCAGCTTCCGGTGAAGGACATATCTCAGCGTACAAAAAAGCCGGAAAACCCGGGCGATCACCTCGGGGCCTTCCGGCTTGCTGCGCATGATATCTTACGCTGCT
>DBXA01000003.1:13787-22289 GCA_002309235.1 Christensenella sp. UBA1224
CTTTATTCCTTCATGCGTCTGGCGATCTTATCGCACGTGTTTGCGGCGAGCCAGCAGTCCAGCACCGTATGAAGATACGGTTCGTTCAGGAACAGCCAGCCGCGCATTGCCCTTGCGCGCCTTTCCGTCTCTCTTTTGTCCCCTGAAGTGCGCGCTTTGACGACATCCAGCAGAAGGAAACAGTACTCGCTGTGATACCTGAGGTATTTCCAGTCCGCGCTGGTATCGCCGTAAACGGTCAGCCACGTATCCGCGAAGTCCTTAAGAAGCTTTTCTGCCTCGCTGAACGTGGGATCGTCCGCATCCGGAAGGCCGCGCAGCAGGCGTGACAGGGCAGAAAGGTATCCTTCCACAGCAGGACCGTTTTCCCCGAAGGCCGCGCGGAAATACTCCGAGGCGATATCCTCGAAAAGGGAGTTCCTGTCCCACAATCCCCTTGCCATAGCGTACATGGGGAGGCCTGTCGGGAAGCATGCGCGCTGGATCTGGCAGGAGATATTGCCGTTCAGCCCGATCCTGTTGAGATTTACCATATCCTTATGCAGTATCCTTGCGCATTCATAGTATCCGGGGTCGGCATAATGGTCCCACATGAGGTGATAGTCAAAGTCAAAGGAATCCTTTGCGCCCATCTTCTGCCATTGTTTCAGCCTGATCACGTTTTCGGCAATGGAGGAGGGCATTTTGTTCCCGTTGCGCACATAGGGCCGCAGGGCAACGTCTTCATTCGGATCATAATCCGTAAGAGCCTTTTTATAGGTTCGCGTGATAGGCGCGAACATCAGTACAAAGCGGTCCGGGTGCTCGATCGCATAGGTTTCAGGGGCCCATAGCAGGTCCACATAGATCAGGAACACGATCCTGGTATCGATCCCGGCCGAAGTAAGCTTCCTGTCCAGCTCGTTCAGCATCATTACGTAGTAATCGGAAGGCAGGTGCTTCCGGCATCCGGCGCATTCACAGTGGTTGTTCGTGCCGTCTGCGAGCCAGAAGTGCAGGTAATCGATCTCCGGATGTTCCCTGCAGTAATCGACGATGCAGTCTGTGATCATATCCCGTACGACGGGTTTTGAGTAACAAAGGTTCGTATCCGCGATCCTGCCTTCCCAGATCTCCCGTTTGCCGTTCGTCATGGCAAAGTATTGGCTGATCTCAGCCGGAACAGGCTTATCTCCCGGCATCTTCCCGGAAGGGGTTATACCCAGCGCTTCATAGGTCCAGCCGTGCCCTATGGCATGGTAGATCAGGGAACGTTTTTTGATCTCACCCAATAAGCTTTCGCACACACGGCTGGAATCTCCGCTGTCAAAAGGCTCCGGTCCCAGATAGGGGTTCCCGGTATGGTGATACCAGCGCTCGAAAAAAGCGGTCGGGTTCCGGAACTGTATGAAATAACCGTTCATACCGGCCTTCGGGATCCAGTTTATGATGTTCCTCATATGCTCATAGTGATTGGCACCCTCGATGGTGATGCAGCGGTGCCGGCAGGAGGCAGCTTCTTCCGCATGCACGTTGAGCGCGCTGCGCGGCAGCACTCGTCTGGGGATGATCTCGCCATCCTCTCCGGGCCGCAGGAACCGGCAGCCGAGCTCATACAGGAACCGATATGCGGCGATGAGAACGCTGCGCTCATTGGCTCCGGTTATGATCCCGCCGCCGTCTGTGACATCGATCCGGATGGCGTCATCCAGCTCCGAATATGGGATCGATCCGTCCAGACCGATCCACAGGATATCCCGCCTTTCCCCATCCTTTTTATCATAGTGCCGCAGCTCGCACAGCAGTGAGGGATCCATGCGGCGCAGACAACGGAAGAGTTCTTCCTGCGCGTAGGATACGGTATCGTGTTTTCCAATGGCTGCAAGAATAATGGACATGCTGGTACTCCCTTATATGATACTGTCTTTTCTTACCGTTCCGGCAGATCGCACTGCCGGCCGGGGTATGCTGAGGTAAGGCACAAGCCTGCCGAAAACGGCAGGCTTGCTGAGAAAACCGATAAAAACCTTAATACGTCAGGTAAGTATCATGGAGCTGCTGATAGACAGCAATGTAATCGTCAAGGCCGAGGTCCTTCAGCTGCTGAACGATAGCCGGGAGGTTCTCGATATCTTCATCGCCGAGGATCAATGCGCTGAGCATCTCTTCAGAGTAGGTCTTGATGTCATTCTGATGGGCGGCTATGATCTCAGACTGCTCCTCATTCGGCATGGCGTAGAACATGGATTCGAAGTTCGTGGAGATCTTGTCATACTTGCCGATGACTTCCTTTGCGTAGTTCGTCTTATAATCATCCGGCGCCTTTGCGAGACTGGCATCGAGATCCTTTACATAGTAGTTTGTACGGCTCTGCGGGAACGCAAATCCGCCCCACATCCATCCGCCCAGGATGCGGCCGTCTGCTGCGCGGTCTTCCCAATAGGAGTTGCTGACATCATCATACACCACATATTCGCCGTTCTCATCCACATAGTAGGTGCTGTCTTCGAGACCCAGCCAGCACAGCTTCATATAGTCTTCGGAATAGAATACATCCAGCGCGCGGGAAGCGGCTTCCGCGTTGCCGGTGAAAGCGAAATTCGTCCAGGAAAGGTAGCTGGGCTCAACGATCATACGGTTGCCGCCTTCGACAGCATTCTCGATCATGAAAGGACGATAATAGGCGTCCGGATCGTTTGTAGCCGGCTCAAGCCATGTCTGCGTGGCATAGGTCCTCTGACCGATGACGGCGTTTTCACTGGCTTTGGTGCTGTTGGTTGTCAGATCGATCAGATCATTTTCCACCAGATCATGCATAAAGGTAATGTAGTCCACCAGTTCAGGCTGGTACCAGGGTGTGAGAACGGTATCTGTAGCCTGATCCAGATAGATGAAATCGGCTCCCAGGCCGAACCACTGCGCGATGCCGGTGTGGAAGGAGCTCAGCTTGAGCGAAAGCACCTCGTCGTTTGCGCCGTTGCCGTTGACATCGCCTTCGTGCATCGCAAGGCACGCATTTTTGAATTCTTCAATGGTGGTGGGAAGCGCAAGGCCAAGCTTGTCAAGCCAGTCCTGACGGATGACCACGGCCATGGGAGAGGACTCCTGAATATCCGTGGTTCCGTACATGATGCTGGTGAACCAGTACATGTTGCCGTCATAGCAGGTATTCAGCTTGGTCATGAAATCGACGTTTTCCTTGATGAAGGCAGAAGCATCCTCACGCAGGAGAGTGTTGACGGGGAGCAGTATACCCTGCTGTCCCATCCGGACCAGGTCATTTGTGTTGATGCTGTTTACGTTCATCATGTCCGCGAGCTGCGTGCCGCTGGCAAGGCGGGTCTGTACCGCGACGTCATACTGGTCTCTCGCGACGACCTCGACCTCAACAGTCACGCCTTTCTCGGCGAACTTGTCCATCAGTACCTGCCAGATCGGATACTTCTCACGGTCTTCCAGGTGTACATAGGTGTTGGAGCTTTCCGGCCCGAAAACCGTAAGAGTCAAAAGCTCAGGTGCTGCGTCATCCGCAGCGGCGGGAAGGAAGCTGGCAGCGCTCAGCACCAGGAGCAGAGCCAGTACCAGCGAAAGGATACGGTTCTTCATAAATGTTACCTCCCTTATTTATATCTGAAACCCTCCTGTCGGAGAGGTTCCTTCGGTTTATAAAACAAGTATCTTGCCGGGAAGACGCGGCATTTGATGTTTATTCTTTCAGAGAGCCGAGCATGACGCCCTTCACAAAATGCTTCTGAAAGAAGGGATACGTGAACAGCACCGGAAGCGTTGTGAATATGATCATGGAGTACCGGATCTGATGCGCCAGCTGGTTCTGCTTTACTGCGGCAGCGATCTCATCCATTGTCATGCCCGATTTCACGCTCGATATATCCACTTCCATATCGACCAGTACGCGGCGCAGATACATCTGCAGCGGCTGTATCTTTGTATTGGTCTGGTAGATCATCGAGGAGAACCAGCTGTTCCATACGCCTACGATCGTATAGATCGAAATAACAGCAATGATGGGCTTCACGACCGGCGTATAGATATACGCGAGCACCTGGAAATGGTTTGCCCCGTCGATGAAAGCGGATTCCCGCAGCGAATCGGGAAGTGATGTCAGATAAGTCCGCATCAGTATGATGTGCCATATGCTGATCGCCCCCGGTATGATAAGAGCCCACATGGTGTTGTACATGCCGAGCTTGGTGATGAGCAGGTAATTCGGTATCATACCGCCGCCGAAGTACATGGGTATCAGCAGGTAGATGACGACAAATTTACGGCCGCGCAGCCCCTTTACGGTGAGAGGGTATGCCATCAGCAGGCAGGATACCAGGCGCAGCACCAGTTCGCTCGAGACATAGATCAGCGTATTCCCGTAGGCGCGCCATATCTGGCTGTTTTTGACCAGCATTGCATAGCTGTCCAGGTAAAGACCGTCCGGGACGAAGTATACCTTCATCGTCGCGGCTGCCTGGGGAGAGGACAGGGAGAGCACGAGGATATAGTACATAGGGTACAGGGTGATAAAGCACAGCACTGCCGAAACGCAGCAGATAATGGCATCGGCGACCCGGGATCCGTTGCGTATACGGTTCCTGTGCCTGAGTGCGGCGTTTCCCATTTGTCCGTTCATTCAGCGCACCCCCCCCCTTACCAGAGCCCGAAATCCGTCAGCTTATTGGACAGCCAGTTCGCCCCGAAAACGAGGGTGAAATTGATGATCTGCGTAAACAGGCCGACCATCGTACCGAAGCTGAAGCTGCCGCTGAGGAGGCCTTCCCTGTAGACATAGGTGCCGAAAACATCTGCCGTTTTGTAGACGTTGGCGTTGTACAGGAGCAGTATCAGTTCCGAATTTGCACCGAGAATGCCTCCGATCGACATGATCAGGTTGATCGCGATCGTGTTCTTGATCAGCGGAACGGTGATATGGATCATCTGCTGCCAGCGGTTCGCGCCGTCGATGCGCGTTGCCTCATACAGGTTCGGATCGATGGAAGAGATGGAGGAAAGGTAGAGTATCGCTCCCCAGCCAAAGCTCTTCCAGACATTTGTCGTTGTATAGATCGTAGGGAAAGCCTTTGCCTTCACATTCCAGGCCTGCGCCTTCACGCCGAATACGGAGAGCACACTGTTGACCAGGCCATCCTTGCTGACGAACGAGAGTACCATGCCTGCGACGATTACCGTGGATATGAAGTGCGGCAGATAGCTTGCTGTCTGGACAAATTTCTTATATTTCCGGTATGGGATCTCATTGACCAGCAGCGCAAAGGCGATCGGGATCCAGAACCCGAAGGCCAGGTTGAGCAGGCTCAGGCGTATCGTATTACCCAGAAGTCTGCCGAAATAGATGGAATTGACAAACTTGTAGAGGTGCTTTAAGCCGACCCAGTGCGTATTCCCGGAAAAAGACAGGAATGAAGCGCCGGGAAAATAATCCTGGAAGGCGATAAGGATCCCGTACAGAGGCACATAAGAGAAGATGAAAATATGGATGAGTACGGGAGCCATCATGCCGTACAGCTGCGCATGCTCCCGCAGGATCCGCCTGCGCTTGGACTTTTTCAGTATCTCTTTTCGATCCAAAGCATTCGCCCTCCCATCTGTTTCAGGACAATGGAGACTGTGCGTCAACTACAGGATGTTGCTAAACATGTTAACTTAATCTTAGCACTCTATCCGGTGGGATATATGTACATATCAATCCCATAAGTGTATAAATCGATGAAAAGGGATCCGCCTGCCGCAATGCCTCCTGATCATAAACTATATTCGGGTGGAACAAAAGCATGGGTCTTCTGGTCGACAGAAACCCGTGATCCTGTTGATTTTGGCCGTTAACCGCGTGTATGCTGCCCAAGCGGCCGGATGAATGTATTATCTCTTTGTAAACTTAGACAAATCGCTTGAAAAGGCTGACGAGGTAATGTTATCCTCTGGGGGAGAACCTGGCGTAAGGAGATGGCGTTGAATGGCGAATTTGATCAGCTACTACCGAGAGAAAGGCCGCCATTACTGCGATTTCGCTGTGGACGACCGGGATCTCGTCGTCAACTGTACGGGGCAGGTAGTGCTGCACAGGCCGTATATCGGCAGCAAACTGCATGGCCGCCTTGATTATTACCTGATCTACTGCGTAGGCGGCGGCTTGCGCATCCGGCTGGGCGGTGAGGAGCATTTTATGCGTCCGGGAGATATGGCGATATATCCGCCCAACGAGGATTATTGGTACGAATATTCCGGAAAGGGAGAGCTCTTTTACTACTGGGCCCACTTTACCGGCAGTTCCGCAAAAGAACACATCCTCCGCGCCGGCCTGGATATAGATAAAGTGATCACGGTCGGTCTGGATGAAGACCTCGCTTCCGCATTCCACAGCCTGATGGATGCCTTTCTCATCATTGATGCCCAGCATGAGGGAGAGGCTGCCGGGCGCCTGCTGGTGTTGCTGGCCGTCCTGGCCCGCGCTGCCACGAACAGGTCTGTACGCCTGGCCGTCGAGCGTGTGAGGAGAAGCCTCAGTTACATGGAATCCAGGTACAGCGAACCCATCACCGTAACAGAACTGGCGGCCATGGAATTCATGAGCGTGAGCCACTACAATGCCATATTCCGCGCCTGCACGGGCTTTTCGCCGAAGGAATACCTTATCCGCCTGCGCATGAACAACGCTATGGAGATGCTGACCCGTACGGATCTGAGCATCGCTCAGGTCGCGGCTGATGTCGGATGCAGCGATCCCCAATACTTTTCGCGCCTTTTTAAAAAGTATATTGGGCTCTCGCCCCGCGCGGTGAGAAACGCAAGTATGCCTCAGGCTTCCTCAAAGATAAACGGGAAATTCTCCGACAGGGATAAGCCTGGTGATCCGTAAAGGAGGACACGGTTCCGGCCGGTGAAAAAAGGTGCTCATGAAAGCATTATCGGTCGTCCAGCGGCGCGTTTTGCTGTATGACGCGTTGTTTACGCAAAAAAAACCGGAGAGTTAACGGGCAGCCGCCCGAAACCTTCCGGTCTGTCTTCTGGCAGGATCATGTACCCGGCTGTGCCGGGATATATTTATGCTCCCATGGATTCCCTGAGCATCGCGAGCGCTTTCTGATGGCGCAGCTTGACCGCGCCATAGCTCAGGTGCATGATCTTGGCGATCTCCGTAAGGGGCTTCTGGTCGTAATAGGCAAGCACCACTATGGTCTGAAGATCATTCGGCAGCTTTTTGAGAGCCGCCGCAAGCTCGCCGAGCGTCTCCTCCTGGAGCATGGCATCATCCACCGCTTCCTCGGAAGCGATGTTCTCGTCGAGCTCTAAAGCAGGCTTTGTTTTCCGGTAATAATCGATCACCGTGTTCCGGGTGATGGTGAATATCCAGGTGCTTACGGATGCCTTTTCTTCATCGTATTCTTCCCATTTCCGCAGCACCTTTTCAAACACGCTCGCGCACAGGTCTTCGGCGTCTGCCCGGCACTGCAACCGGGCCATGAGGTAACCCATCACTTTGCCGCTGTATGTCGCGTAGATGTTTTCCAGATCAGAGGGGTTCATTTTTCCTCTTCTCCCGGGCGCTTCCGTTTTAGGGCAGTTTCCGGCATCCCCGCAGCTGCCACGAAACTGACATCGTCATCGCTGAGTTCCAAGGCGGAATGCCTGGCATGCACTTTATCGATGACTGCCTGCAGATCCGCGTTCTTTTCAAATTTCTGGAAATCGAACAGTTCCCTGAGCTTTTTTTCCAAAATCTGCGCTCCTCCTTCCTCCTATACAGATATCCTTACGTATTTTATACGATGATATCGGGAAGATGGCAGTGATCCCGCCGGCCGCGGCGGCTGTCGGGAAGAGTTTTTCTCCCGCGGGGAGCTTTGCCGTCCGGCGGACATTCATCCAATATGATTTTATCATGAAGCCGGTCGGTTGTCTACCTTGTTTTCTAATGGAAAAATTACCCGTCCGTACCGTGAACGGACTTGACGCGGCGCCGGGTTGCGGCTATGATTTGGACTTGCTGCAATACGTGAAAGCGGGTTTTCCGGACATGATGAACAGAGCTTCCCGGCTACCGTTTCTTAAGGCGGCGGCCGCTTTCCTGAAAAGGAATATGGTGCTGGCGATCGCGTTCCTGGCGGCGGTCATATCCGCCTTCCTGGTACGGCCGGACGCGGAATACGCCGGGTATTTTGACATCAAGACGCTGTGCTGCCTTTTCGGTACGCTGGCGGTGGTATGTGCTCTTAAGAACATATCGTTTTTTTCTATACTTGCCGCGCGCATCATACGCCTGACGGGCTCTTCCCGGCTGGCGGCGCTCACACTCATATGGATCACCTTTATAGGCTCCATGCTGATCGCCAATGATATGGCGCTGATCACATTCCTGCCGCTTGGCTACTATGTGTTTTCCACAGCGGAGAGGAAATGGGAGGTCGCCACGGTTTTTATCCTGCAGAACATCGCCGCGAACCTGGGAGGCATGCTGACGCCCTTCGGGAACCCCCAGAACCTGTTCCTGTATTC
>DBXA01000003.1:22385-24788 GCA_002309235.1 Christensenella sp. UBA1224
CGTCACAGCCTGAAGGTATCCGTCTCGGAGGGGATGGACAAGCTGCCGCCGGTGCGCACGGGCATATACCTTGCGCTGTTCACTCTTACGATACTGATGGTATTCCGCCTTGTCAGTCCTGTCGTGACGCTTTCGATCGTGGTGTGCAGCCTCCTGATCATGGACCGCAAGGCGCTCGGGCAGGTGGATTACGGCCTGCTGATGACATTTGTGTGCTTTTTCATCTTTGCCGGGAATATGGGCAGGCTTGAGCCGGTCAGGCAGTTCTTCAACGGCCTTTTGCAGAAGAATACGCTCCTCACAAGCGTTGTAAGCTGCCAGATGATCTCCAATGTCCCTTCCGCCATACTCCTGAGCGGCTTTACGGAAAACTATCCTTCCCTGCTGACGGGTGTGAATATCGGCGGCGCGGGCACGCTGATCGCTTCGCTCGCGAGCCTTATCACCTTCCGTGAATTTACGGGCAGGTATAAGGACAGCGCGGGCGGTTATATCCGTCGTTTTTCACTGTTCAATTTCGGCTTTTTGTTCCTGTTGACCTGTTTCTGCCTGCTGATCGGCCGCTGACAGGCCCTTCCGCTGTCCTCTTGCCGCAGACAGGATTGACACAGGATTTCCCAAACAATATAATGCTTCTGAAGGAGCCTTTTTTGGGGAACAGGCACTCTTCTGCCTGCGTCTTAATCATTGTATGGCCGGCTTTCCCGTATCCGGATGAAATGTCAACTCTTTTTCTGCCGTTAACAGCTGCGGATAATGTCAGACTTTGAACGGAATGTCGTATGAAGATCCGGACCGACTTTGTGGGAGGGATAAGGGATGAAAAACAGGATCACGGCTTTGGTAATGGCGATCATACTTGTATGCGGGCTGATCCCGATGTCGGCGCAGGCCGGCGGGAGCAGCACGGATACCTACTGCTTTGCGAGCGAAGACAATAAGCACTTCTGGAGCGCGTGGGAGCCAATCAAGGAAGCTACCTGCACGGAGGAAGGGCGTGAGCTGCGCTTCTGCTATGCCTGCCGTTTTGAGCAGACCAGGGTCACGCCGAAAGCGGAACACGATTGGGCCTGGACGGTGAACAAAGCCCCTACCTGCTCGGAGGAGGGCGAGCATACAGGCGTATGCAAAGTGTGCGGACAGACGTGGACGGGCAGCATGGCGAAAACGGCCCATAAGTGGGGAGACTGGGAGATCGTAAAACCGGCGACAGATTTCTCCTGCGGTGTTCGCAAGCACCTGTGCATGGTGTGCGGAGCCGAGGAGACCGAGGAATTCGACCCGGACGGAACGCTGCGCAAGGGCGACCACGGGGCCGACGTCAAGGAGCTGCAGCAGGCACTCAACAGCGCCGGTTATGACTGCGGCACGCCTGACGGCAATTACGGGCCGAAGACGGAAGCTGCCGTGAAGGCGTTTGAAAAGGCGAACGGCATTGAGGGAGACGGTGTTGCCTGGCCGGGTGTACAGAAGCTGCTGGGCATGGCAGGTGCAATGGGCCCGGAGGACGAGCCCCTCACTACGCTGGTGCTGGAAAAGATAGGCGAGATCCCCCTTGATATAGACGAGAACATGGTGATACCCGTCAAGATGAAGCTGACGAACAACGGCGCGCACAGGCTGAAGATCAAGCAGCTGAAAGCGGCGGACGGCGACAGCATATCAAAAGAGAGCTTTATGAAGGATGGGCTGGAACCGCACAGCTCCTATAAGTTCACGTATACGATCGTGACAGATCCGAAAAAAACGGGCTATAAGGACCGCAGCGTGCAGGTGATCGCGGTCGATGAAGAGACGGGTATGGAATATTACGCGGATCAGACGCTGCACATCCCCAGTCAGCCGGCGAAGGTGATCATCATCCCCTCGGGCGGTTCGGATATAATAGGGGCCGAGGCCTATATGGATATATCCCTGCCTCCCGCTGCTTGGAAGCCGAAGGCTGAATACGGCTACGGGGATTCCATCGAGGTGTACGCGGGAGCCATCAACACAGGCTATGCCCTGCATATATACGATGTAAAGCTGCGCTATGAGCTGCGCAAAAACGGGAAAAAGGCCGATTCCGGCAAGACGGGAACGCTTTTCGACATACTCAAGGTAGATGATTCCAAATTCACTACCGTGCAGATCCCCGTTCATGCGGCGAAGCTGGAAAGCGGGGACTACGAGCTTGTGCTGAAATACGTGGGCACCTACTACGGCGTATACGGCGAAAAGCTGAGCGTGGAGACAAAGGAGATCTCGAAAACCGTCAGGATACGCGGAGCGGAAGAGGACGGGAGCATTTCCCTGCGCTATGAGATCAAGGATGAGCTTCCCTATTACATAGAGAACAGCTATGTGCACGCGGACCTGATCGTGACCAACACGGGGCATTCAGACATAAAGGCTCCGAAAATA
>DBXA01000003.1:24819-36261 GCA_002309235.1 Christensenella sp. UBA1224
CGGAGGAAACGGTGCTGAAGCCCGGGGAGAGCTTCAGACTGAACTGGAGCCAGATCGTACACAAGAGCGATTATGAAAAGGGAACGATCGACGCGGGCTTTGCCGCGACAGCCGTCCGCCAGAGCGACGGCGCAACGGTGAAGAGCAAGGATATCGAATTCTCATTGAGTACAAGGCCGCTGGAACTGGCTGAAGGCGCGCAGCTCAAGCTCACCGTGAACGGGGAAAAGCAAGCCTGGGCGATCGGCGAGGAAGTTCCCTGCACGCTGACGCTTACGAACACGACGGGGAAGAAGATAGTGGATTCTTTCCTGTTCGCGACGGGCGACAATATGAACAAGGCCATGATCTACAACATGGGCGGAGGGATATTCGGATCGTATCTCAAGAAGGGCCAGGCAGTCGCGAACGGCGCGGACGGGACGATCGAGGATACCTTCACAGTGCCGGAAGAATTCAGCGAATGGGAGAGCTTTGCGCTCAGGTGGTGCGTGCTGGTACGGCTGGAGGATGGCACATACCGGCATACCAACGAAGCTGGCATGAAGTTCCCTATCGGCCAGGAGGAGCCGGAACAGCCCGAGCAGCCTGAGCCGGAGCCTGTCACATCGGACAAGCTGGTATTGTCAGGCGGCATTGTGGACAAACAGGCCTCCTACCACGAAGGAGATACGCTGTGGTATGACTTCATCCTCACGAATACGAGCGGTGAAGCGCTCAAGTATTACACCGTAAACATGAACCTGTTCAACGATGAGACGGGCTGGCCTGCGGACAGTCTGAGCGGTAGCTACCTGCCGGCAAACGCGTCGCGGCACCTGCACGGCTCTATCACAATGAATGACGCGGATGATTACGGCAAGGAGACGCTCATGCGCGTGACGGCGCTGGCAAAGACGCCGGAAGGCGAAGATGTGACGGCGTCGCCCCGAAATGAATTCTTCAACTATACGATGGCTGATACGGAGGCTTACGCTTCTCACGGCAAGATAACGCTCACGGTCGATGTGGGGAAGGATGCTGCCCTGACCGGCCTTTACGGCGACGGCGAGACCGTATCGGCATACGTGGAGATGACATACGCCGGCAAAGGATACCCGGGTTCCATGGTCATATGGTACGCGGATGATTACGCGCCGGACGATTGGAAACCCGTTGAAACGACGGAGATCGCCCTGAATGAGGCGGGAGTGCCTTGTGTGACAGGCAGCATCGATATCACGGCGGACAGCGAGCACGCCATAGACGGCGAGTGCCGGTTCACCTTCATAGGATACGCAAGCGAGCAGGATGAGGAAGACATGAGCATGACCTCCAACAAGGTGAAGGCGGGACTGCCGCTGTACGGCCTGGAGGAGACAACGCAGACAGGCGGAGAGACGCAGGAAGGGCAGCTTGAGCTCAAATACATACTGCTCGATCCGCCCAAGGAAGCGTATAAGGACGGCGAGGAGGTATCCATATGGGTATCCCTCATCTGGCATGGGAGCGGCGAGCCTTATGAGATGCGGGCAGGCTACAGCGCCTCGCAGGATGTCGATTCCCTGACGCCCATCGTATCGAGCGCCGAGAAGCCGATAAAAGACGGTATACTGAGTGATGTGGCCGTCTTCACGCTCCATGCGGAAGACGCGGTGGAAGGCAAATGCGTTTTCGATCTCTACGGCCTCGCGAAGGAAACGGAAGCATCGGAGTATGTTACGGCCGGGCCGAAGACCCTGAGCTTCCCGCTCGACCAGGGCGGATACGGGCCGGATATGAAATCCCTGGAGCTCCCGGATGAAGTGGATATCAGCGTGGACATGAAGAGCGTGAAGCCGGATGCGTACAAAGCCGGCCAGGAGATCAAAGTACAGGGCGAAGTCACAAACAGCGGCAGCGTGCCGGTGACACTTACGGATCTGACAGGCGGCAGCACGGATATCATTTCTGCCGAACCTTGGATGGACGCTCCCCTGGAGGCCGGAAAGACCTATGCCTTTACGCTGACTGTCATACCGGATGAGGATGTGACGACATACATCCAGACCGCCGTGAAGGCATCCGCCGAGGCAGCCGAGAGCGGCGAGAACGTAACGGCGGGCGATGGCGTCTGGATCTACGGCGTACAGGAGGGAGCGGAGATCTCCCTTGCCGCGGACGATACCGAAGGGCTCTCCCTGAAGCTGGGCGAGTCAGCCCTGATCAAGCTGAAGGTGACCAATACGGGAGAGAAGATGCTTGCCGTAGGGAGCCTGGCGGCTACACAGGCGTACGGGAAGAGCGTGCCTCTCTATGACGGTTATGAGATACCCGCGGAGCATAAGCTCTCCTTTGCCAAGGGTGAGAGCTTTGAGATAGCTTATACTGTCAGCGCGGACCCGAACGATGTATCCTGCGGCGTGATCGAACGCACGCTGGTGCTGAACGCGCATGCCGTTGAGAACGGCGAGCCGGTGTCCGATACGGTGACGCTGCTCATCAAACTCACAAAGGACAAGACACAGGTCAAGGAAGAGAAGAAAGAGGAAAAGAAGCCTTATATACCCTCGGTCAAAGCGCATCCGGACTGCTGCGTGATCGCTGAGACACAGGACGGCACGAGAACTGTGAAGACAGAGCTGTGTGATGCGCATATAGCCGCACAGGCGGAAGCGGACGCGCTCCTGGAGGCTGTCAGCGGCGGCGATTACATCGCGCGGACGGATGCCTGGCAGAGGATCGCGATGCTGTGGCTCGATGACATGTACGAGGAGTACGAAGTGCGTATCGCGCAGGCGGACGCGGAACAGGGCAAGGCGATCAGGGAAGAGGAAGAGTTCTTTGTGAAGTATCTGGCGTGCAGGGAGGAGACCATGAGCACGCTTCTGCCCAACGACCCGCTCACAGCGGCTGAGACGCTTGCGGAGCTCATCCGCGAGAGGACGCTGAGGCTCTGCGCGGAGCAGGATGCATCTCTCGCAGCTGCGCCTTACATACCTGCCGATGCGGATCCGGATGCCGCGTTATGCGCAAGCAAAACGGTGGAGGAAGGAATCGTGAAGGATATCGCCTGCCCGCTGCACGAGCAGGCGGAAAAGGCTGCAGCAGCGCTCTTTGAAGGCGCGGAGACAGCGGAAGAAGTGGCGGATGCCTGGAGATACGCGAAATCACTTTGGCTTGCGGAGCTTACCCGGGCGACAGACACTCTGACGGCGGGAACGGATGCAGGAACGGCAGCGCGCCTGCGCATGGATCTTGCGGCATACGTCAGCTGGATCCGGGCGTACGAGGCAGAGCTCAGGCTCCTCTCCGGGGATGAGGCATATGTCCTTTCCAGGGTTACGGAGACAGTGCGCGCGCGCGTATGGGAGCTGTGCGGCCAGGCAGAATAAGGAGAGATAAAAGGTGAAAAAGCTCTTAGCGGCATTGCTTGCGCTGATCATATGCGCGCTTGCCTCAGCCCTGGCAGAGAACGTGAGGAGCGAATACAGGCAGGAGCAATACACGTACACTGTCCTTGCTGACGGCACGGCAGAGATCATCCGCTGGGAAGGCTTTGAAACAGATCTTGTGATCCTGCAGGAACTGGGAGGCGTTCCGGTATCCTCGATAGGGAACGGAGCTTTTCGCGGCCGCAGCAGCCTGATATCCGTGATCGTACCTGAAGGGGTGACAAGGATCGGTGACAGGGCGTTCGCGGGCTGCAGCATCAGCTATATTACTCTGCCGGACAGCGTAACGGAAATAGGTGACAGCGCCTTCCTTATGTGCACCGACCTGATGGAAATGACCTTGCCGGAGAACCTGGAGCGGATCGGAAGCGAAGCGTTCAGCCGCTGTATCGGTCTGCAGGGAATAATCATTCCGGACAGCGTAACGGAAATAGGCGATCATGCCTTCAGCGGTTGTGAATGCCTGAAGAGCGTTACGCTGCCGGAAAACCTTCGTGTATTCGGAAACAACCCCTTTCGGGGATGTACAGCCCTGGAGGCTGACAATATATCAGTGGATTGCAGGAATTTCCGGGTGACCGGCGGAGCTCTTTTTGATAGAACAGGGGAGATACTTGTTTGGTTTCCGTGCGGATCCTCCGGGACGGAATACGCTGTTCCGGAAGGCACCCGCGTGATCGGCGACTGCGCCTTTGAAGGCTGCTGCGGCCTGGTAAGCGTTATCCTTCCCGCCAGTATGGAAAAGATAGGCTGTGATGCGTTCCGCGGCTCAAGCATGCTTTCGGATATAACAATACCGGAAGGTGTTGTTAAGATCGGTGATCACGCGTTTTACGGCTGCGAGAGCCTTACGGAGATGGAAATACCCGGCAGTGCTGCGGAGATAGGCATAAATCCCTTTGTGAGTTGCGTTTCTCTGAAGGATCTTTCCGTTTCTCCGGATAATCCGTATTTCAGTGTGATCGATGGGTCCCTCGTGAACCTTGCGGACAGGCGTCTTGTATGCTGCTTCTATGCCGGCAGGCAGAGCGTATACAAGGGGCATGAAACGGAAGCAAGAGGGAACGGGGCGCCGCAGCTACCGGAGCTGGAATATATTGTTCCGGAAGGGATCGTGGAGATCGGCGATGAAGCACTGGCCTGGCAGGAGGATCTCACGACTGTGGTATTGCCGGATGGCGTGATCAGGATCGGGAAAAACGCGTTTGAGAGCTGTTTCCATCTCAGGAATGTACAGATCCCGGCAAGCGTGACGCATATAGAAGACGAAGCGTTTGACGCATGCCTCGACCTGGAAAGCCTGTACATTCCCGCCAGCGTGATACATATGGGAGAAGATGTGTTTTGCGGCTGGGATTTTATCGGCAACCTTACTCTCATCGTGGAACCGGATTCCTACGCGGAGGCTTACTGCAGGAAAAACGGTATTCCGTACGAGTATCCCGGCTGATATTTTGGCATTTTCAATGAAAACGCGAACAGGCGGTCCTCAGGGGCCGCCTGTTCTGCTTATGGAAAACAGCGGTGAGGCCGATCAAGTAAACGGGACACAATTGCAAAATAAGATAAATGATGCTATGATTGTTCCCGGCGTACCGGAATATGGGATAGTACCGGCAGATCCTGCTTTTGTGAGGGACAGATCGTACATGGTGATATATGAAGCCGAATTGAATGAGGATGTGCTGGCGCAGCTGATTCGCTTCTCGGAGGACTGGGCGGCGGAAAACAGCTGTTATGGATACCGCCCGAACGACAGATCCGATATCGAGGGGAACAGGATCTTCCTCGCGGAAGAGGACGGCGCGGCTGCCGGATATCTGTTCGGAAAGGTTTTAAAATCTGAACAGATGAGATCCGTCATGCCCGAAGGCACGCCTTACTTTGAAGTCGAGGAGCTGTATGTGGTGCCGGATAAGCGCTCCCATGGGATAGGCGGGGAGCTTTTCCGGTATGCGGAAGACGCCGTCAAGGCGGAAGCGGAGTATATGGTGCTCAGCACGGCGACAAAGAACTGGAAGGCGGTCTTCCATTTCTATCTTGATGAGCTGGATATGGAGTTCTGGAGCGCACGGCTGTTCAAGAAAATAAGATGACCGGACAGTAAGGACGATATCTCTCATTGCCGATGAATGAGAAAAGAGGAACGGCGAAACCGGACGGCAGGTGCCGTTATCATATGGAAGGGAAGGAACGATATGGATTTTGATCTCAGGAAGACAGCGAAGGAAAAGCGCATCATCGTCGCCCACCGGGGCACATGCGGCGGGAATATCCCCTGCAATACCATTGCCTCTTACGAGATCGCCCTCAAGCAGGGGGCTGATATGATCGAGATCGACGTGGATATGTCCTCGGACGGAGAGCTTTTCATCTTCCATCCCGGAATGGAGCATGCGCACCTCAACGATGCTTCCGTCAATATACCGGACATGACCGCTGAGGAGGTTAAGCGCCTGCGCTTTGTCAACCAGGATGATACGCCCACCCAGTTCGGCCTCAACACGCTGGATGAGGTGCTGGAGCAGTTCAAGGGCCGCTGCTACATCAACTGCGATAAATTCTGGGATCATCCCCGGGAGATATCGGAGCATATCCGTGCGCACGGCATGATGGAGCAGGTGCTGGTAAAGACGAGCCCCAAGGCGGAGCTCTTCGATATCATCGAGACCTACGCGCCGGACGTGCAGTACATGGTGATCCTGGGAGAGCAGCCCGGAAACGCGCATGAAGAACTCAAAAAGCGCAGGATCAACTACATGGGGCAGGAGCTGTGCTTCTCGAGTGAAGACAGCCCTATCTGCAAGCCTGAGTACCTGGAGATGCTCCGGAAGGACAATATCCTTTCCTGGGCGAACGCCATCATCTTCAACCATAAGACGCAGCTTACCGCCGGCCACAGCGATGATACGGCGCTGACCGTGAGCATGGAGGAAGGCTGGGGATGGCTGGCGCGCCGCGGGTTCGACCTGATCCAGACCGACTGGCCGCTGATGCTGAAGATGTACCTGGAGGAACAGGGGCTTCTTTATCGGTGAATAACAAAAAACAGGGTCCATGGCCCGGGCATTCGACCCGGGCTTTTCTGCTGTACATTATTGAGATCGTTTTTTTATTTCCGGATGTATTGTAAAATCTGTTCGATAATAGTAAAATATAAAACATAATAACAGTAAGATACGATTAAGACGGAGATTGTTTTCTTCGGGTCACGACAGAGAAAAAGAAAGGCAGATGTTTCGGAATGAGTCAACGGCCGTACGACCAGCTGAAATGGCGCAGGCGGCTCGCGCCTTACCGGCGCAACTGGGATCTGTATCTGCTCCTGATCCCTGCCATCGCGCTGTACATCATCTTCAACTATGTCCCTATGTACGGCGTGCAGATCGCCTTCCGGCAATACAGAGCCAAGGCGGGCATACTGGGGAGCCAGTGGGTAGGGCTCAAACACTTCCAGCGCTTTTTCCGCTCCTATTACGCCCAGCGCCTTATCTTCAATACGCTGGGGATCGGCGTGTATTCGCTGGCGGTCGGTTTTCCAATTCCCATTATCCTCGCCATCATGATGAATGAATTGCGGAGCCTGCATTATAAAAAATTCATCCAGACTGTTACCTACCTTCCGCACTTCCTTTCAACGGTGGTCCTTGTCAGTATCGTCAACGCGTTCCTGAACCCCAAGACGGGCCTTATCAATATGTTCTTTTTGAAGATGGGACGGCCGACCATCTACTTTATGGCAGAGGCCAGGTATTTTAAGACGATCTATGTGCTGTCGGGCGTCTGGCAGAACATGGGATGGGATTCCATCATCTACGTGGCGGCGCTGGCCGGCATCGACCCGACCTTCTACGAGGCCGGGCGCGTGGACGGCGCCTCCCGCTGGCAGATGCTGCTCCACATCACGCTGCCCAGTATACTGCCCACGGCTACGATCATGCTGATCCTGCGCTGCGGACATATCATGGGCGTCGGCTTTGAAAAGGTCTTCCTGATGCAGAACGACCTCAACATGTCGACATCGGACGTCATATCGACATACGTCTACCGCAGCGGTCTTATCGATGCGGAGTTTTCCTTCTCCGCGGCGGTCGGCCTGTTCAACTCGGTAGTCAACTGCGCGATGCTCGTCATCGTGAACTGGATCACGGGCCGTCTGGGCGGCACGCAGATCTTCTAAAGGGGGGCTGAAAATGGCGATCCGGGACAGTCGTTCGGACAAGGCTTTTGCCATCATCAATGTCACCATTCTTACCCTCATCACACTGATCGTGCTGTATCCCCTGGTGTTCTGCGTGAGCGCCTCCTTCTCCAATACGGCGGCCCTTGCCGCGGGAGATGTGGTTCTGTTCCCCGTCCGTCCGAACCTTACATCCTACCGGGCGGTATTCAGGGACAACTCGATCTGGATCGGATACAGGAACACGACCTGTTATACGATACTGTATCTCATCATCAGCCTCACGGCAACGATCATAACGGCATATCCGCTTTCCCGCAGGGACCTGAAGGGCCGGAACGTGTTCATGCTGGTATTCACCTTTACCATGTTCTTTTCCGGCGGCATCATCCCGACCTATCTGGTCATAAAGAACCTGAAGATGCTCAATACGGTCTGGGCGATCGTGCTGCCCGGGTGCCTTTCGGTCACCAACCTGATCATCACGCGGACATACTTTATGAATTCCATTCCCTTCGAACTGCAGGAATCCGCCATGATCGACGGCTCCAGCAACGTGGGGACGCTGCTGCGCATCGTGATGCCGCTTTCCAAGCCCATCATCGCCGTCATGGCCGTCTACTACGGCGTGGCGATGTGGAACAGCTACTTCAGCGCTCTCATGTACCTGACGGATACGAAAAAATGGCCCCTGCAGCTGGTGCTCAGGGAGCTGCTCCTCGCGAACATGATCACGGAGGTCACGGATTCCACCATGTTTACCCCGGAGCAGATACTCCTCTATGAAGGCATGAAATATGCCCTCGTGGTAGTAGCCAGCCTGCCCGTCATGTGCCTGTACCCGTTCGTACAGCGCTTCTTCGTAAAGGGCGTCATGATCGGCGCCATCAAGGGATGATCGCGGGCTCTGCCCGTTATCATAGATTATTTTAGGAGGGACTTGCATGAAACGGTTTTTCTCTCTGATGCTCGTCCTCGCGCTGCTCGCTTCGATCCCGGCGCTGGCGACATCCTACACCCCCGAAGGCTGGTTCCCGCTTTCCGATGAGCCGGTAACGCTCCAGTTCATCACCAAGAGGGGCTCCAACCAGATCGACTACGGCGACATGCTCGTATGGCAGAAATACGAGAAGCTCACAAACGTTCATATCGATTGGATCAACGTGCCCGGCGCGGATTTCAACACGCGCGTTAACACGGTCCTCGCATCCGATGATCTGCCGGACGGCATCTACAAGGCCAGCATGAACATGGCCGCCCTCACCAAGTGGGCAGTTGACGGACAGATCCTCTCCATGAGCCCCTATATGGCTGAGTGCCCGAACCTCACCGCTTTCTATGAGAGGCATCCGGACGTCGTGACCAGCGTCTCCATCGACGGCGAGATCTACGGCGTAGGTTATTATAATGAGTGCCCGGCTCTGCAGGTCGGCTCCCGCCTGTTCATCAACGTGGACTGGATGAAGAACCTCGATATCAAGATGCCCACCACCATCGATGAGTATACCGAAGTCCTGCGCGCCTTCAAGGCCCAGGATGCCAACGGCAACGGCGACGCGAACGACGAGATCCCGCTGGCCATCGCTGACGATGCTGTCGGGACCCTGATCACCACCTTCTGCGGCTCCTGGGGCCTGGCGAACCATGGCGTCAAGGAGACCTACATCGACCTCGATCCCGTGACGAACGAGATCCGTTTCTATCCCGCAGCTGAAGAATTCCGCGACCTGCTCCGCTGGCTCAACACCCTCTACACGGAAGGCCTGCTCGACCAGCAGTGCTTCACCATCGCCTATGAGGAATTCGTTGCTGACGGCACCAGCGGCAAGGTCGGTTCCTTCCCCTATGTGAACACCACCCTGATGGGCCTGGAAGAAGTCAAATTCGCCGGCCTCGACGAGGCCCTCACCGGCCCCAACGGCGATAAGATGTTCGCCGCTTCCCAGTCTGCCGTTTACACCCCCGGCGCCTTCGTACTGTGCGATGGCTGCGCCGATCCGCTGCTGTGCATGAAGTGGGTCGACTACTTCTACGGCGTGGACGGAGCCGAGCTCCTCTTCATGACCGAAAAGGGCAAGCTCTATGATACGGATGAGAACGGACGCAACTACTATGTGCCCTATGTCGCGGAGAACCCTGACGGCCTGACCATGAGCCAGGTTATCGGCCAGTACTCCTCCTGGTCCGGCGGCGGAAGCCCTGCCCTGCTGATCGACAACTACTTCATCGGCGGCGAGACCAGGCCTATCCCGCTGGATGCTGCCAACAAGATGATCCCCTGGCTGCCTGAGACCGTGTGGGAAGCTTTCGCCTACACGACCGAGGAGCAGGAGGAGAAGACCGTCCTGTTCAACGATATCGACAGCTATGTCAAGGAAATGCGCGCTGCCTTCATCAAGGGCGATGCGAACCTTGATACCGATTGGAATACCTACCTGGGCGAGCTCGACAAGATGCAGCTGCCTGAGTATATCAAACTTGTGAATGCCGCTTACGCGCGCTATATGGGCGAATGATCCGTATGACGCTGTAACGGAGACACACATACCGGGGGCGCGCCGTTTCCCATGAAAGGGCGCGCCCCTCTCCTGTGTACCGAAAAAGGAGAAGGACAATGAAGATACAATGGCTTGGGACCGCTGCCGCCGAAGGCTGGCCGGGCATATTCTGCCGCTGCAGCGCGTGCCGCAGGGCGGAGGAGCTGGGCGGAAGGAATATCCGCACCCGCGCCTCGGCGCTGATAGACGGCATACTGCTCGTGGATCTTGACCCGGATCTCTATGCCCAGAAGCTGAAACTGCACCTGGACCTGCGCGATATCCGGGATGTGCTCATCACGCACAATCACGGAGACCATATCACGCCCTTGTACATGGAATTCCGCAAGAGGAACTATTACCTGGAGGATCTTCCCATCCTTCCGGTATACGGGCCGGCGGACGCCCTGGAGCTGCTCGCGCCGTATCGGGAGTATATCGAGGCGCATACCGTGGAGGTGGGAGACGTGTTCTCCACGACCGAACACACCGTGTTCACGCTGCCTGCGGTGCACAGCGCGCCCAACGGCAAATACTACCTGATCGAAAGGAATGGAAAGACCATCCTCTATATGCACGATACCGGGATCCTGTGCCTTGAGGACGCGGTGCGCATGCTGCGCGGGCATCTCAGGGCTCCGATGGATCTTGTCAGCATGGACTGCACCTACGGGCCGAACCCTCTTCCCGAGGGCTATACATCCCATATGGGCTTCGCGGAGAACATACGCCTGAAGGAGAGATTCCTGCAAGAGGGCATCGCGGATGACCATACCCGCTTTGTATCGAGCCATTTTTCCCATAACGGGCGCATGCTGTACGACGAGATGACGGAATACATGAAGCCTTACGGGATCGAGATCGCCTACGACGGCATGACCGCGGAGGTATAGGATACGTTTTTTCCCGCTTGCCGGAAGATCTGTGCAAGCATCGGACAGATAGGGAGGAGAGCATATGCCAAAGCCGAATGTACTCCTTGTTATGGCGGACCAGTTCCGGGGAGACTGCCTGGGGATCGACGGGCACCCGGATGTGAAGACGCCTTTCCTGGATACCCTCGCGCTGCAGGGCGCGCGCTTTACTAGGGCATACACCGCGACGCCCAGCTGCATACCTGCCCGCGCAGGGCTCATGACAGGTATGTGCCCCGCCCATCACGGTAGGGTCGGGTATCAGGACGGTGTGCCGTGGAACTATGAAAACACGCTTGCGGGCTGTTTTACGCAGGCGGGCTACCAGACGAAATGCGTGGGGAAGATGCATGTGCACCCGCTGCGCAGCCGCCTGGGCTTTGAGGATGTGGAGCTGG
>DBXA01000003.1:36285-36416 GCA_002309235.1 Christensenella sp. UBA1224
CCTGCCTATGAATACCAGCTGACGGCAGACGACTACTTTTATGAGATGCAGGGCCTGGGCCATAAGGACCTCATGGACACCGGCCTCGACTGCAACGGATCGGCTGCCAGGCCATGGCCCTATCCGGAGGA
>DBXA01000003.1:36486-36892 GCA_002309235.1 Christensenella sp. UBA1224
TCCTTCGTGCGGCCGCATCCGCCGTTTGACGCGCCGGAGCCCTTCTTCGCCATGTACCGCGGAAAAGACCTGAGGCCCCCCGTCATAGGCGACTGGGCTCCGCAGACCCCCTCGCGCATGCAGGGGAGCCAGTTCGGCATCGCTGACCCTGACCTCCTGCGGGAGGCGCAGATCGGCTATTATGCCTGCATCACGCAGGTGGACCACCAGATAGGCCGCATCATGGAGATGCTGGTACAGGAGAGGCTGGTATCGGATACGTATGTCATCTTCCTCGCGGACCATGGGGAGCTGCTGGGGGACCACAACCTGTTCCGCAAGAGCCTTCCCTACGAAGGGAGCGCCCGCGTGCCCCTTCTGATCGCGGGGCCGGGCATACAGCCCGGAACGGTATCGGATATGCCGG
>DBXA01000078.1 GCA_002309235.1 Christensenella sp. UBA1224
GTATTCTCCTGCAAGAATCCCGCCGACCTGCCCTGGGGCGAAGTCGGAGCTGAGTATGTCGTAGAGTCCACGGGTCTCTTCCTCACCAAGGAAAAGGCTCAGGGCCATCTGGATGCCGGCGCCAAGAAGGTCGTCATGTCCGCTCCCTCCAAAGATGACACCCCCATGTTCGTTATGGGCGTAAACAATACCACCTATACCAGCGACATGAATTTCGTCTCCAACGCATCCTGCACCACCAACTGCTTGGCTCCCATCGCGAAGGTGCTGCATGACAGCTTCGGAATCGTGAACGGCCTCATGACCACCGTACACTCCACCACCGCTACCCAGAAGACCGTTGACGGCGTATCCGCTAAGGATTGGCGCGGCGGCCGTGCTGCGGCTGGCAACATCATCCCCTCCTCCACCGGCGCCGCCAAGGCTGTCGGCAAGGTCATCCCGAGCCTGAACGGCAAGCTGACCGGCATCTCCATGCGTGTTCCCACCCTGGATGTTTCCGTCGTCGACCTGACCGTCAACCTCGAGAAGCCCGCCACCAAGGAAGCCATCTGCGCCGCCATGAAGGCCGCTTCCGAAGGCGAGCTCAAGGGCATCCTGGGCTACACCGAGGACGCCGTCGTTTCCAGCGACTTCCTGCATGATCCCCGCACCTCCATCTTCGATGCCAATGCGGGCGTGTATCTGACCGATACCTTCGTGAAGGTTGTTTCCTGGTACGACAACGAGTGGGGCTACAGCAACAAGGTAGTCGACCTGATCGAGTACATGTACAGCGTAGACCACAAGTAATAGACCGATAAAAAAACATCCGGCGGGGAGTTACATTGCGATCTCCCCGCCGGTTTTTCTTTGCCTGTGTCTTTCGCACACAAGGATCATGCGTCTTTCCGACCCATGCCGCACTTACGCATGTCTCCGCCTGACGGTTTCCCGTGCTCCCGCCACTCATCTGCGATACGCATCAGGTCGTTTGCGATAACAGGCCCTATCCCGCGCATAGTGATCAGATCCTCATATGTGAGGGTGCTGAGCTTTTCCATTGAATGAACGCCGCCCCGTATGAGGCACCTGAGGGAATGAGCGCAGGTGATCCACTCCTCCATCTCTTTCGAGTCTTCCATTTTCCGTTATCCTTCTTCCCGTCGCTCGAAAAACCTGAACACCCTTTCCCGCTCAGACCGATGGATGCGGGCAGCTCTCATCCAAGTACCGAGCCTTGAGATCAATTCCCGTGGCAGTGCCGATCCGCACAATGGCCCCGGCCGCAGCCGCCTTCTTCGTTCTCATGATGTCCGCAGCTGCCTTCCTCATGCCCGCAGCTGCCTTCATGGTGCCCATGGTGGTCGCAATTTGCCTCCTGTTCGTATTTCAGGGTACCTGCAGCCAGTGCACGCGCCGCTTCATCTGCGGGTCCCTGTACGCCTGCGCAAAGTCTGATGCCGGCTTCCTCCAGAGCGATCTGTGCGCCTATGCCGATGCCGCCGCAGATCAGGATATCCGCTCCCGCGGCCTTCAGGAAGCCCGCAAGCGCGCCATGTCCGTAACCGTTGGTATCCACGACCTGTTCCCCGGTGATCTTTCCGTCTTCGACATCATAGAGCTTAAACTGCTCCGTATGGCCGAAATGCTGGAAGATCTCCCCATTCTCATAAGTAACAGCTATCCTCATCGTATCCATCCCTTTCTCCTTGATATCCTGTCCGACCTCAGCCGGTTCATATTCACAGCAGCCTCCGGTGACCAGCAAACGCTTCCCGCGGATAAGGGCATCCGCGATCTTTTTGCGCGCGCTGTCGTAGATCGCCGTTACAGTGGTACGGGCGATGTTCATACGCGAAGCGCATTCCTCCTGCGTCAATCCCTCGTCATCCAGCAGCCGCACCGCCTCAAACTCATCGACCGTCATCCGGATACATCCGGAAGCTTCCGCGTCATCCGGCGAAAAGCTGCGGTAGGCCGGCATCTGTCCGATCCGCCGGCATCTTATCGGTCTCGGCATATTATCCCCTTTCTGACATATGTCATTTATATAATACATCTATTTTTGCCATATGTCAATAATGTGCAGAATAAAGTACTGTAACTCCAGCCGATAAATCTGATATAATAGTATCAAGCCGGAAGAGCGATAACACGGAAAGCCCGCTGACCCGCCTTGCCGGGAAGGATCGGCCGGGCAGCCCGCATCAATGAGAGGAGTACGAGGATATGAAGGAACACAGCTACCGGGATGAGCACCCGCGCGGAACGATCGAAAGGCTTGTCTACCGGACTACAGACCGCAATGGTGCCTCTTTGGACAAATACTGCCTGATATACCTGCCCGCCGGATATGATGAACGCGACACGGAAAAGCGCTATAACACGCTCTACCTCGTACACGGCGGAGGCGGCAGCCAGGATGCCTGGCTGGATTGCTGCAAGATCAAAAACATGCTGGACCATAGCATCAACACCGGAGAGGCGGACCCGCTGATCGTGATCTTCCCCTCTTTCTACAAGGATGACAACCGTCGTACAGGAGGACCGGTAGCAGAGGTTGAAAAGGCGCACGTGCTCCTGTTCCAGGATGAACTCGCAGAAGAGCTGGTCCCCGCCGTGGAATCCCGCTACCATACATACGCCAAGAGCGGTACGCCCGCGGCGCTGCGCGCTTCCAGGGATCACCGGGCCATAGGCGGCTTCTCCATGGGCAGCTGCGTCACCTGGTATGCTTTTTTACAGCATCTTGACCTGTTTTCACGGTTCCTGCCGCTGAGCGGCGATTGCTGGGGGATCGAACCCATGGGCGGCGCATCCCATCCCGCAGAAACGGCTCAGCTTCTGCGCAGCGCCGTGCTAGATGCCGGATTCGGCCCGGATGATCTCCGCATCTTCGCCGCAACAGGCTCCGAGGACATGGCGAGCAAAGCCCTTACCCCGCAGATCGAGGCGATGAAAAAACTCTGCGATGTATTCCGTTTTGAGGATGATTTTGCCGCAGGCAACGCCCATTACTTCGTAGCCGAGGGCAAAAACCACGCCTACGAAGATGTCTACCAATACGTCTACAATTATCTTCCGTACCTGTTCTCCAAGGCTTAAAAATGAGCGGGCATCCCGGTATTCATCAGCCGGAATGCCCGCATTTTCTCTTATGGATCACCCTTGTCCCTTCTTCAAAAAGGGAAGAGTGCACTTTTTGAAGACGAACCGGAACAGCGCAGCCGCCGGAACAGAGCATGCCATGACCGCGGCGATATACACCGGTACTCTCTTTATGTATACGAGGCTCTTGGCAATATCCAGGAAATTGTACCCGAACAGCTCTACAAAAACCCCGTGCATCAGGTAAAACTCCAGAGTCATGCCGCCGAACCAGCTAAGGAGCCTGTTTCCGAGCCTGACCTTCATCAGGAAGAGGAAGCAGAACGCGGTAAAGAACAGACATACAAGCCACTGCGCACCGGCGCTCATCAGCCGATGAGGCACCTTCAGTGGGTCGCCCCATTCCCCGTAATAGCCCCAGCGATTTGCGATCAGCCATTCCGACTGCCTGAATAGCAGAAAAATGCCGATAAAAGACACCGGCAGCCAGAACCAATAACCCTTGCGCAGGAAACCGGTCACCTGTTTTTCATGCTTTCCGAAGAGAAGGCCCAGAGGGAACATGATGATACTGTTGTACCACCATTCCCCCCGCATCCACCATACGCTCTGATGGTCGATCATGGCGCCTGACACGGTATACGCGCATGTAAAGACGAACACAAGCAATATCGCACAGCCTTCCCGCCTGCAGAAGCGGAACGCCGCCCAGAACGCAAGATAGAAGAACGGTATGACGACCAGATACCAGGCATTGAAATTGGCCAAACGCAGGCCCGACAGATACCACAGTATCTGTGATAAGCCCATCTTTTCGCCCATCGCAAGGCGGATGCCCGTATAGATGAATTCCGAAAGGTAGTAGGCTATGACGATGGGCAGTATCCTATGGCGGCAGAAACCCTTCAGATAGTCCGGCTTGCTCTTCAGACTGCGGTATAATCCGAGCCCGCTGGCAAACAGGAACAGACCGACAAGCATATAGCCCATCGGGACAAAGATATCCAGCCCATGCACGGTATACATGGAAGGATGCCACGGCGCGCAGGTCTTCTGCCCCATATGATGGAGAGCAATGCACACCGCGGCCATTCCCAAAAGTACCTTTGTCTGGCTGAGAGATGTATGATCCTCATTCCACTTTCCCCTGCCAAAGCCTTCAGAGCCAAAGAAGGAAAGCACCGCCAGCGCGAAATAGAACAGATACATCCAATCCACAGCCGGTCACCATCTCATTTTCCGGTCTTTCTGATATCCTGCACGATCCCAGCCAGGAGAAAGCAAACGCCCGCCGCAAGGGCGATCATGGATGCGATCTTCAAAGGAGAGCCAACGTACTCCAATCCCGCCCGGAACAGTTCCGCATCCCAGCTTGCCGCGCCTGACAGAAAAATCGCCGCAGAAAGATACCTCGTGCTCATCAAAAGTGCACTGATCAGGCAGAATACAGCTCCCGTACCTTTGCTGTTCATGTTATGGTACCTCCATATTTATCCGATCCTGCCCGGTATGAAGCGGATATATACATCTGTACTGTATTCTACCATCAGACACCCATCTTCCAGTATGCATATCTTGTCACTGTCATTGACTTTTACGGTATCTTCACCGCGCTCATAAATGAACACGCCTAACTCTGCAGATCCATCCGGATACAGATAACTCTGGTATGCACAGGTATTCGAGAAGGCATATTCGATCGCCTGCAATCCCTGCTCTTGTATCGTTTGCTCCACACCATCGCGGATAAAGCTTTCCGCTATCCAGACACCTACGATATCATTGGCCGGTGCGGCAACGCTGTCTGCAATATCTGAGAGTACTGCCTGCATAGGCGGCGTTTCGACCGTGTATTCGAATGCGATCGTATCATACGTCTCTTTCTTTACGATCTTCCCGTTTGCTTTTTCACGGGAAGTATGCGGATAAGACGGATCGACGATGTACAGATTGGACCCTTCACAGACGATCTGATATTCGCTTTGTTTACCGCCGAAGACAGTGGTTATGGTATCATCATCCGTCCATGTAAGTTTGGAAAGCTTTATCCGCGTCGCATAACCATAGTCAGCGCAGGAATACATGCATCCGTCAATGATCGTGTAGAAAAAAGAACTGAGGCCGGAATCCTGGGGCGTCCTGTAATATACGCCCGCCTTCGCATCATCCAGGCTGTTTGACATGCCGAGCATACGCCAGACGCCTTCCTCAAGCATGTCATAATCATCATCTGTCCAGACAAACACCTGTGAAGGTACAGCATTTTCATCCGGTTCCGGAACAACGGGCTGCGAAGCCGGAACACCTTTTGCCGCGCCGCACTCGGTGCAGAAATTACCCTCGTTCTCCGTACCGCATGCCGCGCAGATCCATGCCGTCGTCTCTTCCGGACGCTTCTCACCGCATTCGCTGCAGAAATTCCCCTCGTTTATCTTGCCGCAGGAAGGGCATATCCAGCCTTCCTTCTCCGCGGGCTTCGCCTGTCCGCATTCCGTGCAGAAGTTGCCATTGTTCTTCGTGTTGCATGTCGGGCAGACCCATTCTCCTTCCGCCAGGGAAAGAACAGGCGTCAGCGCGATAAGCAGAACTATAAGGATCGCAATAACTCTCTTTATGCTCATATCTTCCACTCCCACTATAGCGTTAGCACAATCATAACGCCGCTGCACACACCTGTCAAGAGCAAGTCGGCAGCCCAAACTTAATGAGATGTCGCAGCCCAAAATTAATGAGAGCAGATACTGATATCATTCTCTCGTATCTCATACGGTGCTTAACGTGATGCAACATTATGAACACTATCAAAAAGCGGCATCCAGGCCGGAACCTGCTGCCGCTTTTTGATCTGTTTGTTTATATATCAGTCTATTGCCCTAAGACCTCCTCCGGTGTGTGCAGCCGGATCCCCTGGCTCTCAAGATAATCTATCGTATGTCGGGCAGAAGTGGTAATAGGAAAAGTTATATACCTGTAATCCGACCTGTTGTTCCTATTTGTGTCCTCCTCTCCCACCTTGACATTCATATCCAGATACGCCAGATATGATCCGGTCCTGTACATCGTGTTATCCAACAAAGCTGAATATCCCAATGTGCCTTCTTCAATATCCCGGCACATGGCGTCCCATAGTTCTCCCTTACTTTCACGATTGCCGGGAAAGTCATATCTGAACCAGGTCTTATCGTAGTCCAAGTCTTCATAGGCAAGTACTGACGGATTAAGACGATACGTAACATACAAGCAAGGGTCGTCATACCTTACATCATAGATGCGTCGCATGATCGAATCCTGGCGCTCTTCCCCAACGATTCCAGAATTCTTTTCTATACTGAGAATGTATTCCTCCACATCTTCATAACTACTGGCAGCGGCACACTCATTCGCCGTCATAACGGCGTACACACGGATAGTCTCTTTACCCGTAAGATCAGGCGTAAGCAGGAATTCTGTCCTCGTTCTCATGGCCTCCGGACAGTTGAACAATTCGTCCATCAACGCTGCTTCCGGCCACTCTTCCCAATCATCCACAGTATACAGGAGAGGGTATTGCCTTTCAAACACGCTCCCGTCTTTAAGAGTATAACTGATCCGGCAGCTTGCATATATGTATTCAAACACTACTCGCTGTGTCTTTACAAGAGATCCGTTCGCTTCTATCTTGTCTTTATTGCCGATGAATGCCCGGTGAAGCTCAAGCGCCTGTTCAAAATCTGCATCATTTGTCAGCACGGCTTTCTGATCACCGTAAGTCAACGTCACCGATTTTACTTTTTTAGCCTCCGGTACACGCCTGACAACACCCGTCAGATCAAAACGCACGGCCAGCATGATCACTGCGATCATCAGCGCTCCCAGACAGAACGTAGTCCACTGGCCTGTCCTGAAAATGCGGAATGATTTTTGCAGACGCATCTCCGCTATCATCCAGCCAAGAAAAGCCCCGATCAGAAGATAAGCCGCCATCAGATATGCTTTCCGCCCTATGAACCAATAGCGGCCATGAACAAGACCATTGATCGATAAATGTACCCCGGACATTATTATGGAAAAGACAAGCGCGAACCCAATCATCATAACCCAGCGGAAGACAGGCTTGAGTCCTTTCACTGCAGTCACCTCGCCTGCCGATTCCATACGGCGCCTCCTGAACAAAAGCATCGCACCAATCAGCATAACAACTGCCGCTGCAGCGTAGGTCCACAGTGTGCCCCATCCGGTGATCGCGATCCTTTCATCAGTGATAGGCCGGACATCAATATATCGGAAAAACGCAGCTGCTGGAGTCAGAAAAGAGAATATCCCGCCGTCAAGCGATAAATCGGAAATGATTCCGTAGTGAAGATCAGTAAAAAGTGTATTCACTATGTAACCGACACAGATCGCAATGAAATTAAGAGCCAGATAGAGAAGCGGCAGCGTAACTTTGCTCCCGGTCAGCATCGCGCAAAGAGATGCAAAGCTGTAGAAGAAAAAAAAGCTAAGCGATTCAACTGCAAACCATTGAAACAGCAAACCCGGCATCATCAGATCTGTCCCGTAAGCGGCAAAACAGCCCGCAGCAAACACTGTCAGATATATGCACAGCGCAGGCAACAGCCCTCCCAGGTATATCGAAAGGAACAGGCTCTCACGGCGAACGGGCAGGCTGGCTATACCGTTTGCGCTGCGCTTACTGTACAGAAATCCCCAGACAGCCATAGCCGAAAAACAGCCCATAAGAAGACGAATTACCACACCGCTATAAAGCGCTTGTTCTAAAACGGAGGCCATTTTGCCAAGTGCTAAATCACGCGGCGAACTATCCTGTCCAAATATAAATACTTCGTTCTGCCAAATATTTTTAGGCAGTATGAGCATCCAAAGGAACAGGAACAGCACCCACATAGGCCAGAATCTGATAATGCACTTCAGGAATATCGTCCTGTTAAAGAAGGATATCTTTGACCGCATAGTCTTTTCCTCCCAGTTCATAGATGAAGATCTCCTCAAGCGTAAGAGGTACACATTCCATAAGTATGGGCTGCAGGGGCTTTAGGCTCGCCATGGTCTCATCAGGATCGCCGCGTACGATCAGAGTCTTCAGGCGTCCCATTTCTTCCTCATGAACGATCTCAAGCGCCGGCGGCAGTTCAGAGCCCTCCGGCAAGGCCAACTGTATCTTGGTGATATTTTCCTGAAGATCGTTTAAAGAACGCTCCAGTAAAAGATGTCCCTTGTTCAGTATACCTACATGATCGCACACGTCCTCCAGCTCACGCAGGTTGTGACTGCTGACCAGTACTGTCATTCCCCTCTCGGCCGCATCCGCCATAATAAGGCTCCATACCTGGCGGCGCATCACCGGGTCAAGCCCGTCCACCGGCTCATCCAGCACCAGCAGATCGGGACGCAAGCTCATCTGAAGCCAGAAGGCCGCCTGCTTCTGTTGTCCTTTACTGAAGGAGCGTATCGGTTTATTGAGAGGCAGGTTAAAAGCCTCCTCCAGCTTTTTAAAGCGGTTTTTGTCAAAGGTGGGAAATATACCATTATAAAACCGCGCCATATCCCGGATGGAAGACTGATGAAAGTAGAAGATATCATCCGGGATATAACCGATCCGTGCTTTGACAGCCGGGTTATCCCACACAGGCTCGCCAAAGACGAGCACTTCCCCTTCATCCTGCCTGTATATGCCCACAATGTGGCGCAAAGCCGTCGTCTTGCCGCTTCCGTTAGGCCCGACAATGCCGTACACAGAGCCCTTCGGAACTGTCATATTCAGGTCCTTAAGCGCAGCAAATCCGTCAAACCTCTTAGTCAGACCGCTGATCTTTATCATATATCCGGTCCCTCCCCTTCATCCGATCCCTGCAAGTACCGGGCGAGTTCATCGTCACTCAAGCCAAGGTATTTCAGTTCGCGCACTGTATCTGTAAGAGTTTTCAGGAGCTGTGCTTTGCGTTTCCGGTCAACCTCCATACCTCTGCCCGCAAAATTACCCTTGCCCGGCACGGAGTAGATGTAGCCGCTTTGCTCAAGCTCACGATACGCACGCTGAATGGTATTAGGGTTGATAGCCAGTTGTGAAGCCAGATCGCGCACCGATGGCAGCTTTTCATCCGGTGAGATGATACCGGATATGATCATACCGCGAAGCCTGTCAACGATCTGCTCATATACAGGCCTTGGATCTCTGTAATTGATGGAAAACAATCATCTTTCACCTTCCGCATCAGCCGTATTAACTGTATTAGTTTTATTAGTACGCTTAGTGTAAATGAGGGAATCCCTCTTGTCAAGTTAACAGAATGTAAACCCATTTTATCGACGTACCCGGTTGCCTATGTTTTCAGTATAATAGGAGTATCAAATAACAAACTATGGAAAAGGAGCGCCGCATGGATATCAACGAATTGACTGACAGGATATACCTTACCGTGAAGAATCACGCCCTGGAACCCGGCAGATACGCCAGGTGGCTGTGGCAGAACGAGGAAGGCACGCGAAAGTTAGGCAATAATGAATACGGCTGCGCGGATGCCGCGAATATACTGTACTCCATAGGCCGCTTCCCTCAGGATCCGGATGAGCGCGCTGCCTGCGTAAAAGCCCTGCAGGCATTCCAGGACGCCGGGACAGGCCTGTTTTACGAAGGAACACATCACGCGATACACTGCACGGCGCACTGCATCGCGGCGCTGGAGCTTTTCGACGCGAAGCCCCTTTGGCCTCTCAATGCGCTGGCAGAGCAGGCAAAGCCAAGCGCGATAGGCGATTTCCTCAACGGGCTTGATTGGGAACGGACCGCCTGGTCTCAGGCACATCAAGGCGCCGGCATCTACGCTGCCTTTATCCTGACGGGGAACGCTTCTCACGCATGGCAGGATGCTTACTTTGACTGGCTCACCCGTAACGCAGACCCTGAATTCGGCATCAGCCGCCGCGGCGCCGTACAGGCAGGCCTTCTCCGCCCTTCGCATCACCTGTTCGGCTGGTTCCACTACCTGTTCAATTTTTCATTCGCGCGCAGGCCCTTCCCCTATGCGGAAAGGATCGTGGATACGTGCATCGATCTGTACAAAAGCGGGGATCTGAGCGAGGATTTCGGCCGGAGCACCAACTTTATGGAGATCGATTGGATCTATTCCCTGAACCGCGCTGCCGTCCAATCCGGTCACAGGCTCGCGGAGGCACGGGATTGCCTCAGGGAGTTTGCCCGGCAGTATATCCCCGATCTCCTTGCCATAGACTGGCAGAAGCATGAAGACTGGAACGATCTTCACATGCTCTTCGGCGCGGTATGCGCATTGGCAGAGCTTCAGCAAGCGCTGCCGGGAGAGCTGCGGTCGGATTATCCGCTTAAGCTCGTCCTGGACAGGAGGCCGTTCATATAAAATCATCTTATTCCGGGATCTTAGATCGCAAATAAAGAAAAAACGCAGTCAAAACCCTATATATGAAGTTTAAAGACGAATACATACATCGGAAGACCTTCGCTGCACTCCCGGAGTAAGCGGGACTCAAGGATCCATCCTGCTTACTTCGAGGAGTGCGGCAGCGGCTTCCCGGCTCATAAAAGATATCCTTCTAATCCTGCCACTCGCCGGTATATACCGTTTCCGCGGGGCCTGTCATATAAGCGCTGCCCTTTCCATCCCATTCAATGGTAAGGCTGCCGTACAGAAGGCTCACCTCCACAGGGCTCTCACACAATCCAAGCCTGATCGCCGATACGGCGGAAGCAGTCGCGCCTGTCCCGCAGGCCATGGTCTCCCCGCTTCCCCGCTCCCAGACGCGCATACGGAGCGCATGGCGGGAGATGACCTCGTTCCATTCAATATTGGCCTTTTCCGGAAAAACGGGATGGTTTTCGAGCAAAGGACCGAGCCGGTAAAACTCTTTATTCTCCGGAAGGCCGCTGAACATGCAGGCGTGGGGATTGCCGGTATTGACACACTGCATCTCAAACCTCTCAACCGTGATGCGGGAGTTCTCTCCCGCGACCGGTATGCACGCCGTTTCAAACACCGGAATGCCCATATCCACGCGCGCTCCCCATACAACCCCGTCCCGAAGCAGGACCCGCACATCACGTATGCCGTTTCCCGCAAGGATGCGCATACGCTCCTTCCGGACGAGCCCCGTATCGTACAGGAGCTTCGCCGCACAGCGGATGCCGTTCCCGCACATCTCACCTTCGGAACCGTCCGCGTTGAAAATGCGCATGCGGGCATCCGCGCCTTCCGCCGGAAGGAGAAGTATCAGGCCATCCGAGCCTATGCCCGTGTGCCTTTCGCTGATACGTACGGAAAGTGCCGGAGGATCCCGCGGCTCAGGCGCCGTAAAGCACTCCACAAAGGCATAATCATTGCCCAAACCGTGCATTTTTGTAAACCTTACCATATCGTTGGCACTTTTTACTCACATAGTCCGTCTAAACATACATCACAGGAGAGGTATGCCGTTTTTTTCGAACAGTTCCCTGACCTCATCCGGCCAGACGCTCACCTGTATCTCCGCGATATGGGCCTTCTGAAGGAGCAGCATGCACAGCCTGCTCTGCCCGATGCCGCCGCCTATCGTAAGGGGCAGGGAATCCGACATAACGGCCTGATGGAAGGGCAGGTCCATCCTGTCGGTATGTCCGGAAGCATGCAGCTGCGTGAACATGGCGGCGCTGTCGACGCGGATACCCATGGAGGAGATCTCCAGTGCACAGCCCAGGACTGTATCCCAGTACAGGATATCGCCGTTCAGCTGCCAGTCATCGTAGTCCGGCGCACGGCCGTCATGGCGCTGACCATCCGAAAGCGGCGCGCCGATCTGCGAGACGAACACCGCCCCGTACTTTTCGGTGATGGCGTTCTCACGCTCCTTAGGCGTCTTGCCCGGATACATGCGGAGAAGCTCCTCGCTGGTTATGGTGAAAAGCTTTGCCGGCAGCTGCGGCCGCAGCACGGGAAAGCGATGGAATATGACATCCTCCGCCTCGAGTATCGCGCCATGTATCCGCTGGGCCGAACGGTAAAGGTAATCGATATTGCGCTGCTCGCGCAGTATCACCTTCTCCCAATCCCACTGGTCCACATAAATGGAATGGAGATTGTCGGTCGTCTCGTCGCGTCGGATGGCGTTCATATCGGTATAGATGCCCTCGCCCGGCTGGTAACCATACCTACCAAGGGCATCGCGCTTCCACTTGGCAAGGGACTGCACCACCTGTACTTCACTGCCGGGAGCTTCTATGGTATCGAAAGTAACTTTTCGCTCCGTGCCGTTCAGATCATCGTTCAGGCCCGTCTCCGCACGGACGAACAGCGGGGCAGATACCCTTGTCAGATTCAGGACCCCTGCCAGCTGTCTCTGGAAGCAGTCCTTGAGCGCCCGTATCGCCTGCTGGGTCTCCTTGAGCCCAAGCGCAGGAGTGTAACCCTGCGGGATATAATGTCCGGCTGTAGTCATGGTATTACCTCTTTTCCGGAAAACAATATGCTATGATTATAGCGTAAAACGGCATATGGCGGTAGATAGTGCCGAAAAAATTACCTAAAAACGATATTCCGGGGTACAAAACAGTAATTGTTTCGAAATTATTTCTAAATTGGGTGGTATTCTGCAACATTTTGTTGTATAATACATGTGGATTATTCTGATCACGTTATACGTTTTTCGGAGGATATATGGACAGTCATTCTAAAAGCCACAGCATATCAGGGCGGATCACCGCGCTGCTGCTGGTACTCTCGATGCTGTTTTCGGTATGCGGAGCACTCGCGGAACAGACGGCGACCGTTGTCGCCGCAAGCGCGGTAGTATATTCCTCGCCCTACCCTTCCACAAGAAAAGAGCTGGGGACCCTTTCCAAGGGCGATACCATCACCGTGCGTGCCGTCAGTGCTTCCATCGCCAAGGTCACTTACAAAGGCGTCACAGGCTATGTAGACGCCACAAAGCTTTCCTGCGGCGGCACCGTTCAAGCGACCACGAAAAATGAATCCGCGACCGTTACGGTCGACTCGCTGACGATATACAAATCCGCCTCGACTTCTGCAGCAGTACTCGGAACTGCACGAAAAGGCGCACAAGTCACAGTGCTCGCTACCAGCGGCTCCTGGGCCGCCGTCAGCCTGGGCGGAAAGATCGGCTACTGCGCCATCAGCGGCCTTTCCGTTTACAAGGGCACTTCGTCCGGTGAAGCCTCTTCATCATCCGCATCCTATACCGCATCCTCCACCAATTCTACGGCCTCACGTCCCGCAACCGTGATCGTAAATTCACTCACCATATACAAAAAGGCAAATACCAAAAGCGGCAGTTACGGCTCTGCCATGAAAGGTGCCTCCGTAACAGTACTTGCGACCAGCGGCTCCTGGGCTGCCGTCAGCATAGGCGGAAAGATCGGCTATTGCGCTGTTTCCGGCCTTTCCATTTCATCCGGCACACAGACGGATACCGGAAACGGCGTTGCAGTAACGGCTCTCGCCTCTCTGACGCTGTATAAGGCTGCATCCAAATCCTCCGATACATACGGCAGCATTGCCAAGGGTACAAGCGTAACGCTGCTCGAGGAGCTTGGCTCCTGGGCAAAGATACGTTATAATGGCAGCATCTATTACTGTGCGCTCTCCGGCCTCTCCCCCTCCACAGACGTACCGGTGAGTCCCGCGCCCACAGGCACTGCCTCCTCCGAAACAGGCTATACCGTGAACGGCGCCTGCAGCGCCGTCTGCGACCGCGATCTGCATATGTACAAGACTCCCTCGACATCGGGCGGCTATTACGGCATATTCAAGCAAGGCGCCGTGATCACCGTGACCGCTGTCTCCGGGTCCTGGGCAAAGATCACGTATTCAAGCAAGACCGGATACGTTTTACGCGCCGGCATCAGCCCCACACAGGTCACCGAAGTGAAAGCGAGCGGTTATACGCATAAGACCGCAGGCAAGACAAACGTATACCTGAAGCCTTCCACCTCCAATTCCGTCGTAAAGGTGCTCAATGCGGGCACAAAGGTAAAGGTGACCGCAATCAGCGGTGAATGGCTCCGCTTCAACTACAATGGTGTAACCTGTTACGCCCTGGAAAAAGATTTTATCTCGCTGAGCACTACCAAGCCCGCTATCGTCGTATACGCGACGCAGAGCGTCTATTCCGCCGCCAAGACGACCGCTTCCATTTACGGGACTCTTTCCGAAGGCGACAAGGTGGAAGTCTACAGTGCGAACGACGGCTGGGCTACGATCCTGTACAACAACAAAAAGGGCTATCTGCCCACCGCCTCCATCGTCAGCAGCACCGCTACCTATACTTCCCTGAAAGCGGGTTCGAGCGGATCACAGGTGCTCTCGATGCAGACCCGGCTCGAGGCACTCGGTTATTTTGACGGCGTGCCTGCAGGTAATTACGGTTCCATCACTACGACCGCCGTGCAGCGTTTCCAGAATGAGCGCGGCATGCAGGTGACCGGTATTGCGAGTCCGGCAACACAGGCTGCGATCTATTCCAGCATCGTTGCCCCCAGCTCCATGCTTTCCAAAACACTCGCCCCCGGTTCCAACAACACCTATGTAAAGAGGCTGCAGACAAGGCTTCTCTATAAAAACTACTATTCTTCCGGCGTTGACGGCGATTACGGCGAAGAGACCGCCAGCTCCGTCACGGCATTCCAGGCAAAGGCCGGCATAGCCAAGACCGGCATCGCAGACCCCATCACGCTTGCCGCGCTCTATTCGAACAACGCGCCTACCGGCACCATCTCAAGGCCTGCCGGCTCCAACGGAACAAAATCACTCGACCCGCCGAATGTCAGGAGCGACAACGAGGATATCGAGCTCGTCATCACATACGCGCTCGCCCAGCTCGGCAAGCCTTATATCTACGGCACTGCCGGCCCCAATTCCTTCGATTGTTCCGGGCTCACCTATTACTGCTTCAAGAAGATAGGCATCACGCTTCCCAGGTCCGCTTACAACGTGGGTTATGCCACGACGCTCGGCGGCAGGATCAGCTACAGTGATCTGAAACGCGGCGATATCGTATGCTTCAACACCATATCGGACAGCGATCTGAGCGACCACGTGGGCATCTACCTGGGCGAAGGCAAGTTCATACATGCCCCACATACCGGCACAGATGTTTCGATCGCCGATATGACCACAGGCTATTACCTGAAAAACTTCTCCTGGGCGCGAAGGGCCATCGACTGACTTGAATCTTAACCCGCGCTCTGTTATCATAGCTAATACAGGCTGTGAAGGAGAAAAGTAACCGGCCCGGCATTACAAAAGAGAGGTGCGCCATCGGCTGAAAGCGCGCTGTAACGGCCGTCCGGCGAAGTTCGCTCCGGAGCTTCCTTTCCGAAACAAAAGCAAGTAAGAAAGGACGGTTTTGCCCACGTTATCCGGGCAAGAGGCTTATTGATCGAGCGAATAACGGGTGGTACAGCGAAGGAACGGCTTCGCCCCTTTACGGGGCGAGGCCTTTTTTTTCGGATCACACGGATCACACAAAGTATTGGAGGATGACCGAATGCAGGACCAATTGAACGCCATATGGGAACAGGCTTCTGCTGAACTCAAGCAGATAAGCGAATCGGCACAGCTGGAACAGCTGCGCGTAAAGGTACTGGGCAAAAAAGGCGCGCTGACCGAGATACTGCGCGGCATGGGCAAGCTGCCGGCAGAGGAAAGACCGCGCATGGGCCAGATGGTAAACAGCATAAGAGAGAAGATCGAACAGGCCATATCGGAAAGGACAGCCGCTATCAAGCAGGCTGAAAAGGAAAAGGCCCTGCGCAGCGAGGTCATAGACGTGACGATGCCTGCAAAAGAGAGGCAGGCGGGCAGCCTGCACCCCATCTCCCTGGTGCTGGATGACATGTTGGAGATCTTTTCCGGGCTGGGCTTTGAAATGGTGGAAGGGCCCGAGATCGAGACGGACAGGTTCAATTTCGAGCTCCTGAACGTGCCGAAGAACCACCCCGCCCGCGACGCGCAGGATACCTTCTATATCGACGATAACGTGGTGCTCCGCAGCCAGACCTCGCCTGTACAGGCCCGCGTCATGACTACCCGCAAGCCTCCCATCCGCATCGTATCCCCCGGCCGCGTATACCGCGCCGACGAGGTGGATGCCACCCATTCCCCCGTGTTCCACCAGTTCGAGGGCCTGTGCATCGATGAGAACATCAACATGGGCGATCTCAAGGGCACACTGGATGAATTTGCCAAGAGGATGTTCGGGGATGGGATCAGCACCCGTTTCCGCCCCTCCTTCTTCCCCTTCACAGAACCCAGCGCCGAGGTGGACCTGACATGCGCCGCCTGCCACGGCAAGGGCTGCCGCATGTGCAAGGGAACCGGCTGGATAGAGGTGCTCGGCGCGGGCATGGTCAACCCCCATGTGCTGGAGATGTGCTCCATCGATCCGCAGAAATACCAGGGATTCGCCTTCGGCATGGGCATAGAACGCATCGCGGTCATCAAATACGGCATACCGGATATGCGTTACCTGTATGAGAACGACGTGCGCTTCCTTTCCCAGTTCCGCTGACAGCGAGTCCAAGGAGGATACAGATTATGAAGATACCCATGAAATGGCTGCGTGAGTACGTGGATATCCCGCTCACGGCAGAAGAATACGCATCCCGCATGATCATGACCGGTACCGCGGTCGAGGAGACCTATCCCGTATCCGGTGAAATAGATAAAGTCGTCGTCGGCAGGATACTTACCGTCGAAAAGCACCCGGACAGCGACCACCTGGTTGTCTGCATGACGGATGTGGGCGGCGAAAGGCCCCTGCAGATCGTGACCGGCGCGCCGAACGTACATGTGGGCGATCTCGTGCCCACCGCCCTTGACGGAAGCACCTTGCCCGGCGGAAAGCATATCAAAGCCGGCCAGCTTCGCGGAGTCCTCTCCGAAGGCATGTTCTGCTCCGGTCCCGAGTTGGATATCCCCGAAGGCCTGTACCCCCACATCGGGAACGAAGGCCTGCTCCAGTTCCGCGAGGAATACGTCCCCGGAGCTGACGTGCGCGATGTGCTGGGGATCCATGATGATGTCATCGATTTTGAGATACTCGCCAACCGGCCGGATCTTTTGAGCGTGCAGGGCATCGCGCATGAAACCGCCGCCGTGCTGGGCAAGGAGTGTACCCTGCCCGAAAGCCGTTTCACTCCTGCAGGCGAAAACGCCTTCCCCGCTCTGGCAACGGTCAAGGTTGAGGATACGGAGCTGTGCCCCCGCTACTGTGCCAGAGTCATCCGCAATGTGAAGATAGGCCAGAGCCCCATGTGGATGCGGGAAAGGCTGTATGCCGCGGG
>DBXA01000132.1:0-611 GCA_002309235.1 Christensenella sp. UBA1224
GTCAGCCCCGCGACCCAGGACGACAGCTCCCTCATCTCCCCGTCCGAATCGTTCTCTCCCGGAACGATCAGCGTGGTCAGCTCCACATGACACGCCTGAACCGCCCGGGAGATAAATGCTTTCACCGTTTCCAGGCTGCCGCCCAGNNTCGACGTTCATGGCGTCGATATGCGGAAGAAGCGCCTCCAGGACGGGAAGCTCCGCGGTTCCGTTGGTGACCAGCACATTCACGAGCCCGGCCTCATGCGACAGCGCGGCCGTATCCCGGACGAATTCCCATCCGGTCAGCGGTTCGTTATAGGTGAACGCCAGTCCGATATTTCCGCGTCTTTTCATCCGGACCGCCGTTCCGACCAGCTCCTCCGGCGTCAGGACCTCCGCCTGCCCGGCCAGTTCCATCGCCTCCGCGGACCAGGAAATCTGATAATTCTGGCAGAAGGGGCACCGCAGATTGCAGCCGAAACTGCCTGCCGACAGAATCACGCTTCCCGGATGAAAGCGCCGGAGCGGTTTCTTCTCGATGGGGTCCAGCGCGAGCGAAGTGATCCTTCCGTAATTCGCCGCGGTCACGCGGCCTCCCTCGCATTTCCGCGCGCCGCAGAAGCCGGCGC
>DBXA01000132.1:641-2254 GCA_002309235.1 Christensenella sp. UBA1224
TGAAAGCATACGCCGCACTGTGCCATGGTATCCTCCTTATGTGTGCCTGACGACTTCGAACCTCTGCAGGCGGATCTTCTCATCCGGCCTTATACCCGCTTTCCTGCGGGCGATATCGATCTGCTGCTGGGCGGTGTCCACGCCCTCCAGATCCGGCNNTCCTCCGCGTCAGGTGTGCCGCACGACCTCAAACCGCTGCAGCTTCACCTTTTCGTTCGGTCCGATCCCCGCTTTTCCGCGGGCGATTTCCACCTGCTGCGCAGCCGTGTCCACGCCCTCCAGATCCGGCAGCAGGAGGCCCCTGCGGCTCCCGCTGGTCACGATCACGCCGTAACGCCTGACATCCAGCTGCTTTTCGGATGAAATGTCTTCCGGATCTCCCAGTACATCCACCTGGATCTCAAGATAGGGGAGTTCATCCGGCTTTATGGGTGAAAAGCGCGGATCGCGTGAGGCGGCGCTCACGGCATTATGTATGATCTCTTCGGCTAAGCTTTCACGCGTGGGCAGTATCGTACCGATGCAGCCGCGCAGCTTTCCCTCTTTATGGATGGATACGAACGCTCCTGCCCTTGTATGGATCAGCTGTTGAGGCAGCCCACGCGGTACCGCCATGATCTCACCGTTTACCACCCAGCTTTCCACTGACTGCCATGCGAGCCGTACCCACGGATCGCACTTCTCGCGGAGGGCGGCAGAGTGTTTTTTCCCTTCCTCGCGCCTGATATCGAGAAAACGGCGCTTATCATCCGGTTCTCCCGGATGGAACGCGCATATTCCGTAGCCTACGCCGGTCACATCCTCATGTGAATATACTTCCGCATCAACACGCAGCCCGTCAAGTGCGCCTGCCATGATCACGAATGAGGGATGCCCGCATTCCGCGGCGCGTTCCAGAAAGCTTTCCTCGAAATCGAACAGCTCTCCGAATGCCGCGCGGCCGCAGACATCCATGATACGGCTGTCATACAGCGGTCCTTCCGGCGCGAAGCCGTAGGGACCGTGCTCCTGCAGCTTGTGGGAAAGATCCCCGCTGGCGACAAAGACAGCCCTGCGCCCGGTGTTTTCCACGGCGGTTCGGATCATCTGGCCGAGGCGGTAATGATCCTCCGGCGGAAGAGCGGAAAGGCCTATGCGGATGATCTTCGGAAGCGGCCGGCCGGCGTATGCCCTGCGTATGAAATACAGGGGCACCATCGTCCCATGGTCGAGGGCAGGGTCGCGTTCGCCCTGCGTGCCTGCGGGAAATCCTTCCGCCTGAGCCAGACGGCAGATCTCCCGGACCAGCTCCTCATCGTATCGCATCTCAAAGCGCGCATCCGGGGCGTTGAACCGGGCAAAGGAGCCCTTCGCCCCCGGACCTGGGGAAATGTGAAAGTAATCCCGGTACATGATGGCATGGGGACTTGTGATGATGATGGTCTCCGGTTCCTGTGCGGCGATCTCTCCTGCTGCCCGGGCATAGGAGTCTGAGGTCAAATGAATCTGCTTTTCCCCGCCGCGTCCCACTTCCGGCAGGATCAGCGGAGGGTGGGGCACCATATAAGCCGAAATGATGGACATGGCGATCTCTCCTTCATCAGCGTTCTCTTCCCATGCGAGAATTATAGCCT
>DBXA01000132.1:2284-8792 GCA_002309235.1 Christensenella sp. UBA1224
GCGGATACGGGAGCTTTTTTGTTGCGGAGAAGCCGGAGGGGTGATATACTGAACGTGACCGATCATGCTTTGAAGGAGAGATTGTTATGCCGAAACGCGGCCCGGTGAAATGCATCATAGTCGGAGCCGGCCACAGGAGCCTGTGGTACGGTGAATACGCCAATATGTGCCCGGAGGAGATGCGGATCGTCGCCGTGGCGGATCCGAATCCCGTCAGGCGGGAATTCTTCGCGAAAAGGTTCCATGTGCCGGAGGACAGGCTCTATTCCACGGCGCAGGAGGTCGCCGCCCTTCCGAAATTCGCGGATGCCGTCATCAACGGGACCATGGACCACCAGCATGTGGAAACGGCCCTGCCGCTTCTCAGGGCGGGCTACGATATGCTGATCGAAAAGCCCTTTGCCGTCAACAAGGAGGAGCTCGTGGAGCTCTACGATACGGCCCGTTCATTGAACAGGAAGGTCATGATCTGCCATGTGCTGCGCTATTCGCCCTTTTACCGGGAGATACGCAGGCGCATCATCCGCGGGGACCTGGGGGATATCACTTCCATTGAGGCGGCGGAATACGTGAGTTATCACCATATGGCTACCTGCTATGTGCGCGGGAAGTGGCGCGACAGCAATAAATGCCATACCGGCATGCTGCTCGCAAAATCCTGCCACGATATGGATCTCATCACCTGGATGAAGAGCGGCATAAAGCCCGCGCGCGTCTCTTCCTTCGGCTCCATTTACCAGTTCCGCAGGGAGAGGTGCCCGGAGGGGGCAGGGGATATGTGCATGACCTGCCCGATCGAGGAGAAATGCGATTACAGCGCGAAAAAGATGTATATCGACCATCCGGACCGCTGGCGCTTTTATGTCTGGGACAGCCTGGAGCACATCGAAAACCCGACGATCGAGGATAAGATCGCGGAACTCATGAAGCCGGAAAACCCTTACGGCCGCTGCGTGTGGAAGCTGGACAACAACGTGGTGGACCACCAGGTGGTCGCGATCGAGTTTGAGGATGGGACGACGGGTTCTTTCTCGCTCGTGAGCGGCTCCGGTAGGGATGAGCGCACCATCCATATCACCGGTACGAAGGCGGAGATATACGGCTCCATGGAATCCGGCAGGTTCACCATCCGCTCGATCGATCCGCGCAAGGGCCATGAATGCGCCGTGAAGGAGATCGATACCAAGGCTTCCGGTGGTCACGGCGGCGGGGATATCCGCCTTGTGGAGGATTTTGTCCGCTATATGCGCGGGCTGAAGCCTTCCATCTCCTGCACATCGCTTGAGGACAGCGTGGCAGGGCATATGACGGTGTTCCTGGCGGAGGAGAGCAGGCTTACGGGAAAGACAGTGGAGTATATCTGATATCCGGAGGATGAAGGCATGGAGATACTCTTTCTCGGCGCGGATGCCTGGAGGCCGGAGAACGCCGGATCCGATACGGTGAGCCTGCTGATAAACGGCACGGTCATGGTAGATACCGGGTGGCACCCCGTACATAACCTTCTCAGGGAAGGGAGGAGCCCGGAGGATGTCTCCACGCTCCTGCTCACGCACCTGCACCAGGACCACAGGATAGGCCTTCCGCAGATGCTGTTCTGGCTGCTCAATGGCATGCACGATGCTTCGGGCCTTGAGATAATGGGCGTTGAGGGCGTCGGCAGCATGGCGGATACCGCCCTGGAGTTTGCGGGCAAGGATGAATTCTTCCGGGAGTCGCCCGGTCCTTCGGTGAAGACGATACGGGCAGGCGAGGTGTTCGAAAGGGCGGGCCTGCGCGTTGAGACGGAGCGGAGCCATCATGCCGTGCCCGGCCTCATGTACGCCTTTACGGGGGAGGACGGGAAGAGGGTCGTCTATTCCGGCGATACCGCGCCCAACAGGGATACCATCGCCTTCGCCCGCGGCGCGGATATCCTCATACACGAATGCTCCTTCGGAGCGGCCGTACCGGAAGGCTCGGACAATGCCTGCGGCCATTCCGGGGCGGTGGAAGCGGCGCAGATCGCCCGCATAAGCGGCGTGAGGGAGCTTGTGCTCGTGCATTGCAATCCCCTGTATTCGGCTGCGGCGCTCGCCGCGGCACGATCCGTTTTCCCGGCGACAGTCCGGGCGGAAAGCGGTATGGTCATCCGATAAACGCGTATGGCACGGATCGCCGCCTGACGGATGTTAAGATATCCGCAGGCGGCTCTTCTTTCTGTGTATTTTAACAAATACTGATATAATTAGAACAATATGACAGAAGGAGGAGCGTGCACGGAAATGCGGGATTACAGGCTGACACGGCTTGCCGCCTATACGGGCAGCATATCCCAGGCGGTCGTCATTACCATAGCGCCCCTTTTGTTCGTCATCTTCCAGGGTGAGTTCGGCCTGACGGATGAACAGACCGGCAGGCTCATACTCATCAACTTCGGGACCCAGATCATAGCGGATCTCATCGCCACGAGGTATGCCGACAGGGTAGGATACCGCCCTTCCATACTCGCGGCACAGGTGCTGTGCACGCTTGGCCTGGTTTCCATGAGCTTTTCCCCGTACTGGTTCGTATCCCCGTATACGGGCTTGTGTTTCTCGGTAGTGCTGTACGCATTCGGCGGGGGATTTATCGAGGTGCTGCTCAGCCCTGTCGTTGAAGCGATGCCGGGTGACGAAAAAGCCAGCATTATGGCCCTGTTCCACAGCTTTTTCTGCTGGGGGCAGGCTTTTTCCGTACTCGTGACGACGCTCATCATCAGATGGCTGGGCAGTGGTATTTGGCGCTCCCTTCCTGTCTGCTGGAGCATCGTGCCGGCGCTGGGCATCGTCCTTTTCTCGTTTTGCCCCATTGCCCCGATCACCCCGGAAGGGAAGGGCATGTCAATAAAGGAGCTCGTGAAGCAGCCCGTATTCATGATCGCGATGCTGATGATGATATGCTCCGGCTCGAGTGAACTGACGATGTCCCAGTGGGCGAGCCTGTTTGCCGAAAAAGGCCTGCATGTTTCGAAGTTCATGGGAGACCTGTTAGGTCCCTTCCTCTTCGCGATCACCATGGGGACGGGACGCGCGCTCTTCGGAAAGATAGGCTCGAGGGTGGATCTGAGGAAATCGCTCATGCTGCTCAGTACGATGAGCATCGGGTGCTATCTCCTGACGGTCCTCGGGAACGGTGTTTTCTCCCTGGTCGGCTGTGCGCTGTGCGGTTTTTCCGTATCGCTTATGTGGCCGGGCACGCTCAGCCTCAGCTCCAGGCTCTATCCTCTCGGCGGCACTGCCATGTTCGGTGTACTGGCCATCTGTGGGGATATCGGAGGCTCCATGGGGCCCTGGTTCGCTGGAGCGGTATCGGATCTCCTGAAGGGAAGCGGCAGCCTGATCGAAGGGATCGTCGCCTCAACGGGACTGGACGCGGAACAGGCGGGGCTGAAAGCCGGCCTGCTGCTGGGAATGATCTTTCCCGTTATGATGTTCATCTGTTCCGCCCGGATGCCGGTCACGGCTGAAAACAGAAAAAAAGGATAAGGAGAGGTAAAAAATGACAGACAATATCAAAACGATCGCCTTTCGCATATGCGAACTGCGCGATATCTGCGGTATGACACAGGAGGAAGTTGCCGAAAAGAGCGGTATTCCGATCGGGACGTACAGGGAGTATGAGACCGGTGAAAAGGATTTCTCCTTCAGCCACCTGTTCAATATCGCTACCGTCCTCGGCGTGGACATTTCGGACCTGCTGACGGGCGACAGCCCCAAGCTGCGCGGCTATATCCTTACCAGGAACGGCAAAGGGCTCGCTTTCGAGAGGCGCAAGGCCTACCATTACCAGCACCTCGCTTACAATTTCCGCGATAAAAAGGCGGAGCCGTTCATCGTCGTCTGTGAATACGACGGAAAGCTGACCGGCAAAGAGGCACACGCCCATGAAGGGCAGGAGTTCGATTACCTGCTGGAGGGCCACATGAAGATCGTCCTCGGCGGGAACGACCTCTACCTCGGGCCGGGGGATTCCGTATACTTTGATTCCTCGCTCCCGCACGCGATGTACGCGATCGACGCGGATGCCAGGTTTATCGCAGTGGTCATAAAATAACGGCCGGAAGGGAAGTAAGAAGATGGCCCAATTATATAAAGAATACCTTGAGGAGCACGAATTCGGCTCCTATGAAGATTATCTCAGGAATTTCCAGATAAAAAGACCCGAAAACTTTAATTTTTCCTTTGATGTCGTAGACCGTATCGCCATGGAGGAGCCCGGGAAAAGGGCGATGGTCTGGTGTGATACGGAAGAAAGGGAGCATATATTCTCCTTCAGCGATATCAGCCGCGAGAGCAAGCGCTTTGCCTCCATGCTGTACCGCCTCGGCATCCGCAAGGGCGACCGCGTCATGCTGGTCCTGCGCAGGCATTACACCTTCTGGTTCGCCATCACGGCGCTCCACAGGCTCGGCGCCATCGCCGTGCCGGCCACGAACCTCCTGACAAAGAAGGATATCGTATACCGCGTACAGGCCGCCTCGATCAAGGCGATCATAGCGGTCAACCACGGCAGCTTCCCCGGCTACGCGGATGAGGCAGTGCCGGAATGCCCGTCTCTCAGCTTCCTCATGGCGGTCGGCGGCGGCCGCGAAGGCTGGCTCGATTACGAGAACGAGGTCCTCACGGGAGATCCTTCCTATGATCCGGACACCCGCGTGACGAAAAACGACGATGTTTCGATCCTGTATTTCACCTCCGGCACGAGCGGCATGCCCAAGATGGTCGTGCACGATTACCTGTACCCGCTGGGCCATATCCAGACAGCCGTATACTGGCACCGCTGCGTGGAGAACGGCCTGCATTTCACGGTTGCGGAGACAGGCTGGGCCAAATCCTCCTGGGGCAAGCTCTACGGGCAGTGGCTGGCAGGCTGCGCGGTCATGGTGTATGATTTTGAGAAATTCGTGCCGCGCGAGATCCTGGAGGTCATCTCAAAGTATAAGGTCACCTCTTTCTGCGCTCCGCCTACCATCTACCGTTTCATGATGACCGAGGATATGAAGAAATACGATATCTCCTCGCTCAAGGCCTGCTCCATCGCGGGCGAGCCGCTCAGCCCGGAGGTATTCAACAACTGGCGGGATGAGACCGGCCTCGAGATGCGGGAATGCTTCGGGCAGACAGAGCTTTGCGTGGCGGTATGCACGTTCCCTTGGATGAAGCCGAATCCCGGCTCCATGGGAAAGCCCACGCCCATGTTTGATATGGATATCGTGGATGAAGAAGGGAACTCATGCGCCGCGGGCGAAGTCGGAGAGATAGTGGTGCGTACGCGCAGGGGCCGCCCGATCGGCATGTTCCTCGGTTACTTCATGGACGGCATGCCCGGCGGGGACCCGATCGATCACGAGCGCACGAATGTCATCTGGCATGACGGCATGTACCATACGCAGGATCTCGCCTGGCGCGATGAGTGGGGATATTACTGGTACGTCGGAAGGGCGGACGATGTCATCAAGTCCTCCGGCTACAGGATAGGGCCGTTCGAGGTGGAAAGCGCGCTGCTGGAGCATCCTGCCGTGCTGGAGACCGCGATAACCGGTGTGCCGGATCCTGTACGCGGGCAGGTGGTCAAGGCGACGATCGTGCTCCGCAAGGGCTATGAGCCTTCTGACGCGCTTGTGAAAGAATTGCAGGATCATGTCAAGCATGCGACTGCGCCGTACAAGTATCCGCGTGTTGTGGAATTTGTGGATGAGCTTCCCAAGACGATCTCCGGCAAGATCCGGCGCTCGGCGCTGCGGGAAAAGGGCTGATCCTTCTGGAGGGATGATGATGAAAAAGAGAAAATGGCTCCTGCTGCCTGCGCTGCTTGTGTGCCTGCTCCTCGCGGCATGCGGGGAAAGCAAGGATGCCCTGACGACGGAACCGCCTTCGGATGCCAATACGCAGGAGCCGGAGATAGTGGAATTGTATACCTCTGAGCCGACTTACAGGCCATCCGGTGAAACAGGGGATCAGGAACACTCCGGAACAGGGGATGACTCTGCGCAAACGGCCGAGACAGGTGAAACGGCGCACGCGGCCTCCCCCGATGCCGGGGCGGATGCCCCTTCTGCATCTGCCAAGGATGACTTCAGCTGGAAGCTTATCTCCTTTTCCAATTCCACCCTGAGCATCAAGTTCGCTTATCCGGAGGGCTGGATCAATGAGCCCGGCGTCGATACGATCACCTTTGTCGAGCCTGTTGAGGAAGGTGATACGCCCGCCCGCTTTTCGGTGACGAGTTATGAGTTTACCGGTGCGAAGAGCTCCACAAGCCTGCTCAAGAATGAGCTTGGCGCATGCCTTAAGAAGATATATGCGGAGTATAACGAGTATAAGACGGGTACTGTCTTATCGAATCTTACCATCGCGGACAGCAAGGCCGTGCACTGTGACTATCTGGCCGTGAAGGGAAACGGCTATATCAAAGGATTTCTCGGTGTCGGCTACGGCAAGAACGGCCGGGTGTATATGATCCATTTCTGCTGCTCCGAAGAGGATTA
>DBXA01000132.1:8842-16403 GCA_002309235.1 Christensenella sp. UBA1224
ATACGCGGCTGAAACGCATCGCTCGATCGGGCGGTGCGTTTTTTTCGGTCTGGTCTCCCTTTCCTTGCCGGGAACCGCGGGCGGGTATGAGGATCAGGTCCCCGGCAGGTACGCCTGCGGCCGTATACGGCGGACAGCGGAGAAAAACAAAGGAGATGCTGAGCACCCGGAAAAGATCTGCAGAAGCCCGGGGAAAGAAAGGTATAGAAAAACGCCCGACTTGACTGTCGGGCGCTTGCTTTTCCCTTATAGGGACGCGATCATCTCAGGTAAGCCGTGCTCACGTATCCGTCCTTTGTCGCGCCTTTGACAGAGTAGGAGATATGAGCCCAGCCTGCTTTCGTGGCGATGACATCCACACTCATGCCGCGGCTGAGCGTGCCGATGATAGAACCGTTCTTGGAAGGCTTGGAACGTACATTGAGCGTTTTGCAGGTGACGGTGGCGCTGCTGCCGACCGTTCCCAGGTATTTGAGCGCTGCCCAGCCGGTGACGTTGCCGTATACGATATATCCCCAGTCTCCGTTCAGCTTGACTACGAGCACGGTAGCGCCGCTCTTGATGGTGGCGACCCGCTTTGCGGTCTGCTTGGGGGCGTTGCGCACGTTCAGCGCAGTGGAGGTGATGGCGTAATAACCGGTATACTCCTGCGTGGTCGGCGCCAGGTACTGCTTATCGACAAAACCTTTGATACCGTTGGACAGGGTCACATTCCACCAGCCGGCAGTCATAAAGTTGAAGTATACGAGTGTACCGCGCTTGGCGACGGTCTTTATGCCGTAGCCCATGCCGGCGCCTTTGCGCACATTCAGGCCGGAACAGTTGACGATGTAGGTATCTCCCTTTTTTGCCAGCGTGCTTGACCCGCCTACGGCGAATGCCGGCATGGATGCGAGCAGCATCACAGCGATCAGGACGAAACAGACTATTGATTTTGTAAAGAATTTTGCGCGCTTCATACATATACCTCCCGTGTCTAAACAGTTAATTTATTATAACATCCATTATATCCGGATGTCTGTTTAGCAAACAACAAATATTTATTACGAATATTACGATTTTGCTTGGGTAAAATACGTTTTTTTGAACCGCCGGCAGGAAAAAGGGGATGCGCGCAGAATTCTATATATATGGCAAAATAACGTGAGAGGTGATAGCATGCTGTATCCGAAAAACAGGGAAGACAGGCTCAGCGCGGAATTGTTTCGGGATCCTTCGGCGGAATACCGCTGCACGCCCTTCTGGGCTTGGAACTGCGACCTGGATGACGGTCTCCTGAACCGGGAGATAGACTATATGAAGGAAATGGGCATGGGTGGGTTCCATATGCACGTTCGCGTAGGCATGTCCACGCCCTACCTTTCGGATGAGTTCATGGGCCATATTCGGAACTGCATCGATAAGGCCAAGGCAAACAATATGCTCGCCTGGCTTTATGATGAGGATAAGTGGCCTTCCGGCTTTGCGGGCGGTCTTGTGACGAAGGATGAGGAGAACAGGATGAAATACCTCCTGTTTACTCCGCTCAGCAACGAAGAGGCTGCCGCCCTGGGGCCGGACGCCCCCGGGATCAGCGGCAAGCGTACCGGAAGAGGCAAGCTGATCGCTTCTTACGATATCATACTGGACAATGCCGGAAAGCTCGCCTCCTACAGGCGGATCGGGCCGGAGGATAAGGCACGGGGCAAAAAATGGTACGCCTATATGGAGGCGACTGCCTCCAGCCCCTGGTACAACCTTCAGGGCTACGTGGATACCATGTCGCCCGGGGCGATCCGCAGATTTATCGATATCACCCATGAAAAGTACCTGGAGAAGGTGGGCGATGAGTTCGGCAAGAGCATCCCCGCCATCTTTACCGATGAACCGCAGATGATCTGCCAGACGACGCTGGCCCATGCGAAGGACGCCCAGGATGTCGTACTCGCCTGGACGCCGGATTTTGACGATACCTACAAAGCCCGGTACGGGGAAAGCGTATTGGATACCCTCCCTGAGGTCGTGTGGGAGGTGCCGGAGGGCGTATCGAAGACGCGCTACCGTTACCATGACCACGCGACGGAAAGGTTCGTAGGCGCTTACTGCGATCAGATCGGCGAATGGTGCCGGCAGCACGGCATACTCATGACGGGTCATATGCTGCGTGAGGAGACGCTCCACAGCCAGTCCTCCTCGGTGGGCGAATGCATGCGCGCCTACCGCCGGTTCGGCCTGCCCGGCGTGGATATGCTCTGCGACCGCAGGGAATTTTCCACCGTAAAGCAGGCGGCGAGCGCGGCGCACCAGTACGGCTGCCCCGGCGTACTGAGCGAGCTGTACGGCGTCACCAACTGGGATTTTGACTTCCGCGGCCATAAGCTGCAGGGAGACTGGCAGGCATGCCTCGGCGTGAGCGTGCGCGTGCCGCACCTCTACTGGGTCTCCATGCACGGGGAGGCGAAGAGGGATTATCCCGCCTCCATAGGCCACCAGTCCGCCTGGTACAGGGAATACCCATTCATAGAGGATCACTTTGCCCGCGTGAACACGGCCATGACCCGTGGGAAGGCCCGGGTGCGGATCGGCGTCATCCATCCGGTGGAGACGTACTGGGTCCATTACGGGCCGGAGGACCAGACGGGGGCGGACCGCAAGGATATCGATACCCGCTTTGACGAGATCACGAAATGGCTGCTGTTCAACACGCTTGATTTTGATTACATCTGCGAATCCACTCTGCCGGAGCTTTATCAACGCGGCGGAAAGAAGTTCCGCCTGGGCGAGATGGCATATGATACCGTCGTCGTCCCATCCTGCGATACCCTGCGGGGAACGACTCTGGAGGCGCTCCGTAAATTCCGGGAGGATGGCGGCAAGGTCATCTTCATGGGGGATATCGCCCGGTATTCGGATGGCGCGCCTTCCGGCGCGGCGCGGGAGCTTGCCGAAAAGTGCCTGCGCATCGGCTGGAACAGATCGAGCCTCCTCTCGGCGCTGGAGGAGGACAGGGATATCGAGGTGCGCGCGGACGATGGCCTGCCTTCCTCCAATATCTTTGCCGCCCTGCGCGAGGACGGGGAGGACAGAGAATTGTTCCTCGTACACGTCTGGCCGACAAGCCGCGTGAAGGTGGACCGGCAGGAGCATTACCGCGTTACGCTCAGGGGCGAATGGAAGCCGCAGCTTCTGGACACCATGACCGGCGCTATGCGCTTTGTGGGCGCGGCCTACGAAGGCGGGGATACCGTTTTCACATGGGATTGCTATCCGCAGGACAGCCTGCTCATGCGGCTCGAGCCGGGCAGGGCGGAAACGGATGCTCCCGCTCTTACGCAGGCGGACGCGCCTGCGGCGTATACCTATCTTCCGGATGAGGCTTCCTACACGCTTTCGGAAAAGAACGTATGCCTCATCGATATGGCGAAATGGCGCGTGGACGAGGGCGAATTGCAGCCCCGGGAGGAGATGCTGCGCATAGGCAAATACGCGAAGGAAGCTTTGGGCATGTCCACAGCCACCATAGGCGGCGCGCAGCCCTGGGTGCTCCCGAAGGAAAAGCCCGTCCATACCATCACGCTGGAATCGGAGATCGTATCGGAGATCGAGGACGTGGATGTGAGCCTGGCGCTGGAGGATCTTTCCGTATGCGATATCACCTTCAACGGCGTCGATATCCCCCGTGAGGACCTGGGTTGTTACGTGGATGATTCCATCCGCACTGTCAGGCTGCCGGGCCTTAAGAAGGGGGTCAATACCCTCAGGGTGAAGAAGCCCTTCTCCGTCACTACCGATACGGAGAACATGTTCCTGCTGGGCGATTTCGGCGTGAAGGCGGTGGGGAGCTCCATCACCGTAATAAAAAAGCCGGAAAGACTGCGCTTCGGCGATTGGACGGGGCAGGGCATCCCCTTCTACGGCGGCAGCGTGACCTATCATTTCGATGTGGAAGGCGGTTCCCGCAAAAAGCTGCGGCTGGGCCTCTTCGCGGCGCCTTGCGTAACGGCGGAGCTGGATGGGAAGAGGATCGCAAACGTATCCCTCGCCCCCTATGAGGCGGACCTGGGAGAGCTCGCCCCCGGTACCCACAGCCTGGATATCACGGTTTGGGCGAGCCGCGTAAACACCTTCGGCACCTTCCATCTGAGCGACCATGTGCTGGATTGGTTCGGGCCGAGGGCCTGGCGGACGGAAGGAGAGGATTGGACGTACGATTACAGGCTCACGCCTTCCGGCCTGCTGACGGAGCCGAGGCTCATATCCTATTGATAAAAACTGACAGACGGCGGCATGCTGCGAAAGGCGTGCCGCTGTCTTTTTTATGGGAGAAATGTTAAATTTTCGAGAGGATGTTAGATTTTGAGGATTTTCGTATCTTTATATATAGAGGGGGAAAACGGAAGGCGGATATGCCGCGCGCCGCTGTTTTTCCCCGCGGAACGGCTGAAAATGCCGGAAAACCGGCTTTATTGGCGTATCATACCGGGAGGTAGGGGTAAATAGAAAAGATGAAGGGAGTCTTTTTTCGATCGGCTATGGCGGAAAATGACGGGAAAGCCTTCCTGTCGGGATTCTTTGAGGATTACCATCTGTTTATCCGCAAAATGGCACGCAGATACGCCGATGATCCCGATATGGAGGAAGAGGTCTGCCAGGATACGTGGCTTCACCTGCTCGAGGCGCAGGATACGCTGAGCGAGCTGGATAGATACGCGCTGCCCCAATACATCGTGAAGACAGTGCGCAACTGCGCCTACCGCTTCCTTCTGGAAAAGAGGGAGGAAAGGGAACACAGTGTGCCCTGGAATGACCTGACGGAAAAAGAGCGGCCGCAGGAGAGCGCGGAGGAAACGGTGCTCCGCACCGAGGATATCGCGTGCCTCATGGACGCCATCGACAAACTGCCGGAGAAGGAACGCAGGGTGTTCCTGACAAAGCTCGATTCGGACCTGGATCACAGCGGAATCGCGTCCGCCTTCGGCATTTCGGTAGCAAGTGTGTATACATATGTCAGCAGGGCCAGGGAGAGATTGAAAAAGGCCCTGTACAGAGAGGAAGATGGGTATTGAAACGGTATGAGCCGCATTTGGAGGAACTGAAAGAGGAATACCTGGATACCGTGCTCCGCGCCGCCCTGCGCCTGCGGGATGAGGCGCAGATACGCTCTGTCATGGAGGAATGCGACAGGGAGCTGACGGAGGAGGAGAAGGCGCAGGCGCAGGAGGAATGGCTGCGCATCGAGGCGCAGTACGACCGGCTGCAGGCGGAAAAGAAGAAGCGGGAACGCCGGTCAAAAGTCAGGGCTGCTGTGCGCAAAGCCACTGTATCCGCGGCCTGTATCCTGCTGGTCCTTGTGATCGGTACGTCCATCGCGGTGGCGGTATCTGAACCTGTGCGCCAGTCTCTAAACAGGCTTCTGATCAGTTTCGGGGATGGCCATGTGGATATCAGCCTTGCCCAGACGGATCCGGGGGAGGAAGCTGCAGATGCAATCGTATCGGATAGTGCTGCTGACAACGACAAGGTACCGGATGGGTGGCAGGGAGAATATTATCCGGCGTATATTCCGGAGGGATACGAACTTATCACAGTCATGGTTGGAGGCAAGGGTGTTGAATATAAAAATGCGCAAGGAAAAACGTTGACCTTTGATGAAAGCCATGAGAATGATTCCCTTGGCTTGAATACAGAGAATGTACAGGTGTATACTTTGCTGCTTTCCAATGGGAAAGAAGCTCTGGTGACAGAGACGATGGATTACTGTGCGTTTGTATGGAGTGAAGGGAATGCGTTTTTAACGGTGACATCACGGGAACCCCTTGATGAGACGACTCGGATTGTGGAAAGTATTGGCTGTATCCGTTGACTATGATATGTTGTTATTTTTGAACTGTAATAATCATATAAAAGATATTGTGTTTACAGTTTGGGTATTCTGACTATAGGAGAAGAAAGTCATATGAGAATACGAATTATGATGGTATCAGTCATATTACTTGCGTTATTTGTGACAATGCCTGTCTTCGGGGAATCGGAAACCTTCGGAGGAAACATGGATTGGCCGACATTTCACGGGATGCAGTTGGGGCTGAGTATGCCATACGTGCTTTTGCAGGAAGAATATTGCAATGGATATGAACCGGAACTGATCTATCCCGCGGGAAAGACGCTGGAGGAGGTATCGGAAGGGGATCTGACGTATCAGCTGCGGTACTGGATCGGCAGGGAAGAAGTATACGGTGTTGACTGCGAGATCATATATCTGTTTGAGGACAATGTCTTTACCTCAGCAGTTGTGAAGGGAAACGCAGCGACGAAAGAGACAGCAGACGAATGGATCGAAAACATGCATAGGTTATTCGATGACCTGTACGGAGATATATCGTATAGCGGTGTTTGGCAGAAACGCTCTTCTCAGCTTGTTTACAATATCCCTGCGGAATGGGAAGGACATATGGGGAACTACCTGACAAGGGAGTACATATGGCCCGTGGTGGCAGTGGGAGGCGCGGATACGCAAGGGGATGCCACTGGAGACGCGGGAGAGCAGAGAAACAAAAAGGAGAGCCGGACTTACGAAGTTTCTGCCGCTGTATCTATGCGGTATATATGCAATGACATGGAAGAGATGATACTCGCCGGTTTCAATTGGGACGGAGGAGAGGAGTTTTTCCCAGAAGAAGGCAAACGATCTGGAGAAGGCCTGACGGAGCAGGAGATCCGTGAAAAGCTGGGTGATGCCGCATCTGATATACTGGATGCGAAGTACCACGACAGCAGGTATTATCATTGAAAACTGTGTTGATCCAGGTGTATGAGAGGGAGGTAAGGGAAGATGAAAAAGAATATCAAAGCAAGAGCTCGCAGATGACGTATGACAGCTACGACAACCTGACGAGCTATGTGAAGCCGGGCCATCCGGTATCCGCGCCGATTACGATCGAATACGGGGATGGGACATTCCCGCAGTACCACCTGCCGGTACGGGAAAAGAGCAGTGAGAATATCTACATCGCGCGGGGCTACCATGAAGGCGGTATGCAGACGAACGAGCGGAGGATCGTATACGAACAGAGAAACGATCCCGATCCGACGATGGTCAGGACGGAGACGGGTACACGGCGAACTGGAATTACGCGGCCAGTACGAAGGACGCGCGAGGCAAGATCTCCACAAGAACGGTAAACGCCTATACAGGCCTTACGGAGTCCGCGCAGAGCCCTGTCGGGAGTCCGGTCGTATACACTTACGACGACGCCGACAGGCTGACGGAGGTAAGATCCGCGATAGAGACGGGCAGGGAAGCGAAGAACGCTTATACCTACCAGAATGACCGCCTGACGGAGATCAGCCACAACACCACGGGCGCAACCAACGATGTCAAATACACGCTGGAATACGACAGCCTTGGGAACAACACGGCGGTGAAGGTAATAACCGGAACAAATCCGGAAGACGAAGTATCCCTCGTGCAGAGGACATTTACCAATGACAGGCGGCACCTGCCTATAACAGAAACAACAGGGAATGGCAGTACGGTGAGCTTTGCATACGATGATTTCGGCCGTATCACGAGCCGTACGGT
>DBXA01000017.1 GCA_002309235.1 Christensenella sp. UBA1224
TCCACAGCTGACAGCTCCTCTAAGCCGCGCGATTACTGTTGCTCTCCTCGAAGTCAGCTGGACGGACACCTGAGTCCTGCTGACTTCGGGAGTGTAACAAAGGTTTTCCCAATTCTAAATATCTCTATATATACAGCTTAGACGAAATATATTGACCCCTTCACTATAGTAAATGCTTTTTTCCCTCTTTCTGCTGCACCCAGTAACATAAATATTGCGTTGAATTTCAGAATGCCGGATCCCTGCTGCGTTTGAAACGGTACATTTTTGACATTTACCTGACGTTGGACAAAGCAGCCTGATCGATCCTTTATGCCGTTTCCGCTTCCGTTCTTCAGGATATCCTGTTCTCTTTCATGGCTCTCTATATTATAAAGATACCCAAAGGGCCCAAAACCTAACATCATTTTGGGCCCTCTCGAAAATTTAACACAAATCCCACTTATGTCAGAGCCCGGTTTTGCTGTGTGATCCTTTGTCAATACACAAGCAAGCTGCGCCTTGCAAGCTTCAGCATGTCCATGGATGGTCTTGCGTATCATTCTGCCAAAGCCGCAGCGCCTATAATCCCGGCGTCATTCCGGAAAGCTGCGGGCAGCACCCGGATGCCGCTGTAATAGAGTGAATATCCCCTGTCCCGGGCGAGTGCCTCCCTTACCCCCGTGATCAGGATATCGCCCGCGTTGCTGAGGCCTCCGCCTATCGCGATGGCTTCAGGCGAGAAGATCGAGCAGAGACTAATCAGTCCCTGGGCGATCTCATGCGTATAGATCTTCCACACATCCGCAAGGCCGCCCTCCCGTACAAGGGCTATAACATCCTTCACAGGCATGCCGCCTGCCATTTCCGACAGGGCCGTAGCTGAGGCATAGCATTCCCAGCAGCCGGTCTGGCCGCAGGAGCAGGGTTTCCCGTCCACATGGGTGATCATGTGCCCGAGTTCCGCCTGTACGCCCCTCTTTCCTTTAAGCGGACGGCCGTTCACGATCACACCGCCGCCGACGCCTGTGCCCAGCGTTATCATGACGGCAGCCGAACAGCCTTTGAGCGCACCCGCGGCGTGCTCCGCCATCATGGCGCAGATACCGTCATTCTCGATGCGTACGCACTCTCCCGCCGCTCCTTCCATCAGCTGCCTGAGGGGTACGTTCTCAAAGCCCAGCATATTGGCATCAAAATTGCCGTTTTCGTTAAAGGCGCCTGCCATGGAGAGGGCAAACGGCGCGCCGGGGTACCTGGCACGCGCCTGCCGCAACATGGCAGCTGTAAGGAGCGAAAGATCCCGCGCATCGTGCGGCGTAGACCGCGTATCGCGATAAACGATATCGCAGCCGTTCTCCACCGCGCCGAGCTTTACCGTAGTCCCGCCGATATCGATGCCTATCCGGATCATGCCGTCGCCCATATCACTTGATGCCCCAGAATTCAAGGGCATTTGCGCATATGATGTTTTCCGCGGCCTCCGTCGTGAAGCCGGCCTTCTGCAGTTTTTCAAGATCCTTCGCCGCAAGGTCCGCCTGGAAGAACGCGTCGAAATCCCCCGTAAAGGAATCGCTGCCGAAGAGAAGGCGCTTGTCAAGGTATTCATATCCCTCCGAGAAGACGGAATACAGCGCATCCATCGCCTTCTGGCGGTAGTAGGTCGGGGTGCCGGGCGTCATATCGATATACATTTTCTGCCCCTTGTATCTGGGCGAATAGCTCATGGCGCTGAACTTTCCGTAAAGCGAGATACACTCATCGCACCAGGGCCAGGAGATATGGGCAAGGGCGAAGCGGATTCCGGATATATCGAACATGCACTCCCAGTTGCAGGGCCGGTTGTAATTCCCGTTATTGCCGTAATCCCACAGGATGCCCGAGTGGAAGAGGATAGCCTTCCCGGCATCGGCAATATGCTGATAGACGGGCATCGCCCTGTCATCCCCGGGGAAAAAGGTCTCGCAGATCACCTTAAAGCCAATGGCTCCCGCGTCGATAGCCCTGTCCGCCTGGTCTGCGGCATCCGGCTCCGTAGGATCGATATAGTATACGGGGAGCAGTCTCCCGCCGGATGTCTTCGTCCATTCCATGAGCCTCGCAAGGCGCGCACTGTTCCATTCCTCAGGCGTAAGGCCTTCCTTCCCGAAGAAGAACGGTTCCTCTGAAAGGAGCACCGTGCGGTCCACCCCGTGCGCATCCATGCTTTTGAGGAGCCTGCCCGGCTCGGGCTTCGCGTATTCGTCGATGTGTACATGCGTATCAAAGATCTTCATGGTCATTTTCCTCCCTCCAGAGCGTCAAGCAGTATATTGCGGGCCCTTTCGTAATCCTCTCCGGAACCGCTGAAGTATTTTCTCCTGTCCTCTTCCTCCCAGGTATCGTAATCCCACGCGGCCATATCCCCTTGGACCAGAACGCATCCAAGGGCTTTGTCTATGATATCGCGCGCGTTTTCACACCTATCCTTTACCAGCTGGCATAGCTCAAAATCCTCTATGCCGCGCCTCAGGGCGAGATAGCGCAGCGAAAGGAGGCACTGCCCTCCCCTTCCCGGGTACACAAAGCAGGTATCCCCCGCCGGCCAGCCGTTGAGGGGGAGCTTTTTGCGCGGATCCTCAGGCCATACGGTATAGTTCCAGCGCAGGAAGCCCTCCATACCTAGCTTTTCCGTTATCAGCCCGTGCAGGCGCACCTCCGTCAGGCGGTTGACGAGGAAGGAATTCACGAGCGGCGGCCAGCAGCAGGTGGACCAGAGCATATGCCCGCCTTCGCCCAGGCGCGCCTTCATAGCCTGCCTGTCCTCCTCGGAGGCCTGTGACCATGCATCGTGCCCCGGTGTGTAGATATCGACCCTCTCTCCCGCGTACGCCCCCGAAAGCATGCTGGCGGGCTCGTTATCCCATTCCATGCGCAGATCCGGCATGAGCGCATGCAGCGTCCTGAGCATATCCGTCCAGCCGTCCGTTTTGCCGGGCAGGTTCACCTCATCCCCCATCAGGCAGCTGCACCTGAGAAGATTCCTCTCTATGAGCCATTGGTAGACGAGGCGCAGATACTCTTCTATCTCGGCGCGCGTCCTCATGAAGCGGATGCAGCCGTCCGCCTCATCGAGATAGCTCACGCGGATGGCATCCGGCCAATCCCCGGCAAGGACGCCGAAGCCGTATTCCGGCCTTACCCATATCCCGTGAAGGCCGGTGAGCATGATCTGATCCGCTCCGTATTCCCGCATCAGGGCGATATACTTTTCTGCGAAGGAAAAATCGCACGTAAATCGCCCATCCGCCGTTCTGCGGACGCGCGCAAAATTGTATTCGTACAGGTCGCTGGGGTTCTTGTGGTCCGCATAGGCCGACTGGCCCGCCCATGGCACATCGCTCAAAAGCACTGTGGCAAAGCGGCACCCCAGTGCCCCGAGGGCCTTGCAGTAAGGCCGCAGCGCCTCGATATGCTCGTCTGAGTAAGCCGGCACCTCCGCCTTGCGGGCGATGTTGAACACGTGCTGCCAAAGGTTCAGGTAAAACCTCCTGTCCTGACCTTGCGGTATCACAGTGCTCCCCACATGTAAAGTAAAGCGCACTTCCCTCGCGAGCCTCTCATCATAGAACATGGTGTGCGCGTAAAAGCGCACGGATATATCGTAATCCCCCGGCGCGGCATCGGCGGGGATATCGATGAGGCATACGATCTGGTGCGTGTTCCATGCCGTCATGTACTGCTGCGCCGGGGTGAGCACATCCGCCTTGGCGATGCCGTCGTCATCCGTCACCTGCTCGGCGGCGCAGAGCCTGCCCGTGAAGGGCCCGGAGCACAGCTTCGCCCGCAGCACGCCCACCGCGTCCACCGGAAGGCGTGAAAAGAAGGCAGGCCTTTCCTCCAGTAAGAGCAGGGTATCCTGCGGCGTCGTCACGGCGATGTTGAGCTGCGCAAAGCTTCCGCGGCAGACGCGTACCCCGATGGGCTCCCCTTCATACTTTCTCCCGGGATGCTCACCGCTCATCGCCCGGTAATCCTCCGGCATGGGAACGATGGAGATCGAGCGCATGTATTCCTCATATCCGTCCATAAAGCACCTCCTTACAAAAGAGCGCGCAGGAAATCGATGGCGAGGCCGATATCCTTCTGCGGGTCTTCCCCGCACTCCCGCTCGATGGTCAGGAACCCGTCAAAGCCCGCTGCCTTAAGAGCAGGGAGATAGGTCTCAAAATGCACATCGCCTTCCCCCAGGGGGAGTTCAACGCAGTACTCATTCTCATCAAAGCCTTCCGGCGCGGGCACCATGCCGTATATGATGTCCATATCACAGTGCCGAAGGAGACGCCCGTCCTTGGCATGGGTATGCACGATAAAGTCCTTCAGGTTACCCACCGATACGACAGGGCTCTCGTTGTGGCACATGACGAGGTTGCCGGGGTCGAGATTCACGCCGATGCCCCTGGAACCGACTGTCCGCAGCATGCGCAGAAGATCTTCGCTTTTTTCAGGGCCCGTCTCTATGGCAAACACCGCTCCCCTGCTTTCCGCGTAAGCGCCCAGCTCCGAAAGCGCATCCGCGATCACACGGAAGCGCTCGTGACCCGGGTCGGCCGGCACCACACCGATATGCGTCGTCACGATATTACAGCCAAGGTCGAGCGCCAGATCCACGATCTCCTTCGTCCTGGCGATCTTCGCGGCGTTATCCGCAGGAAAGGCGAACCCGCCGCCCCCCAGGTCTCCGCAGATGGCGCTGATGACAAGCCCCGTATCCCTTACAAAGCGGGAAGCCTTCCGTCTTGCCGCCGCATCCATATTTTCCGGGGCGAGCTCCCCTTCCACGGCGTACAGCTGCACGCCGTCCGCCCCCATCTCCGCCGACTTCAGTATATTCCCTTCAAAGCCGAGCCCGAGCCAATCCGCCAGTATGCCGATCTTCACAATACATCCCTCCTGATAGACGCTGTCTCCGTTTCCTGCCTGCCGATATGCTCCTGATCCCTTCCCGCCAGGCCCTCGCCCGCCCGGTAGGAGCTGGGCGTCTGGCCCTTATAGCGCTTGAACAGCCGGGCAAAATGCTGGCCGGAGGCAAAGCCCAGCTCCCGGGCGATCTCCCCGATGCCCATGTCCGTCCGCCGAAGCATATCCTCCGCCATGGAAATATGCTGCCTCGCAATGTATTCCGCCGGAGGCATCCCCATGAACTGCTTGAATTTCTGCTTGAAATGCGTTTCCGAGATGCCGGCGATCTCGCAAAGGGCAGAAAGCTCCGGCATCTCCATCGGGTGTTCGCCGATGTAATCCACCACGGCGCGTATATCATCGCTGATCTCCGGGTTTTCGGATTGCCTCGCGTCCGTTACCGCGTCCAGCAGCAGGAAAAACAGAGATCTCAGGCGTGCCGATGCGAACATGATATCATCCCCGTCCTGGCTGACGCACTCCAGAAGGCTTTCCATATGCTGCCTGACCATCTGCGAGGCATGTGTGCAGCGCACCTTGTTCAGTTTTTCCGTAAGCGCATCCCTTTCCTCCTGTGAAAGGGAAAGAAAGCCCTTCATTTTGGAGGGATCGCTGAATATGACATATACCATGGAGGAACGGTTCTGCACCGCGCTCTCGTTCCCGTGCGGGATATCCGGCGGGATCACAAGCATGTCCCCGCCGTGCATCAGGTAATGCCTGTCACGGACGATCATCTGCTTTTCACCTGTCTGGAGGTAGAAAAGCTCATACATGCCGGAATGCGTTTCCATGGGCATAGGCGGATACGCCTTTGTGATCCGCATCATGCCCACGATATGTATCTCCGGTATCCTGCCCTCATGTGATTCGACCTGGAGCATACCGCATCATTCTCCTTTTGCGGCGGCAGTGCCGCGAATCGTGAGCACAGGGCGAAGATCCTCCGTCAGACATACGATCTGCGCCTGATCCCCCTCTTTGATCTCCCCGCCCCTTATCCCGAGGAAGCGTGCCGGCGTCTCGGAAGCCATGCGGAGCGCATCCCAGACAGGTATCCCGGCTCTTACCAGGTTTTTGACCTCGCCGATGGGCGTCATGCCGCCCCCGTTGAGGGATCCCGAGAGCGTGCGGCTCTCACCGTTCTTTACTACCGACTTCTCCCCGCCGATCTCATAGATCCCGTCGGGGAGGCCTGTGGTCTCCACCGCATCGCTCACCACGATCATCCGGCCTGAGCCCTTGCAGCGGTAGATCAGCTTCACGCATGTCTCGTGCACGTGCACGAAATCGCAGATACACTCGCAGTAGATATCATCCTCCACAAGTGCCTGGGCGAGTATGCCCGGCGCCCTGTGGCGGATTGGCGTAGAGGCGTTGAAGAAATGCGTTATCCCGCGGATCCCGGCCGCGAAGGCTTCCCGCCCCTGCGCGTCCGTAGCCGCCGTGTGCCCCGCAAGGCAGGGGATCCCCTTCCCGTCCAGATACCGGATCAGATCACGGGCGCCTTCCACCTCCGGCGCGATCGTCACAAGTCTTATGATATCCTCAAAGCCCTCGGTCAGCTTTTCGTAGTTTTCGACAGAAGGCTCTGCCACAGAAGCCGCATCCATAGCGCCAAGAGCATCCCTGCTGATGAACGGCCCCTCCAGGTGGATTCCCGCGAGCAGCGCGCCGCCCTCTCCCCGCGCCTGTCTGTCCATCACTTCGCGTGCCGCGGACATGGCTTTTCTCATCACGTCGAACGGCGCGGTGTAAACGCCCGCGAGGATGGCGGTGACCCCCTTCTCGAGAAGGGACCCGAGCCAGGAGAGCATCTCATCCGCGTTCGCGTGCATAACGGATACGCCGAAGCCTCCGTGCACATGCTGGTCGATGAAGCCCGGGACCGCGATATCGCAGCGGATATCTCCTTCCTTTCCTTTGCCGATGGAAACGACCGTGCCGTCCCGGATCTCTATCACAGCGTCGTCCAGGAAGCCTTTGCCCGTCCACATTTTCCCTGCCGCTATCTTCATATCGAAACATCCTTCCGCTGCAGATATAACTTTACACTTATATATATTTTGCCCTTATCCCGGCCTTTCGTCAAGCCTTGGCCGCTGTGTCCGGACGAGGTGCAGGCGGCAATTCGTAACATGGTACAAATTGCCGCTTTACAAGTTTCAAAAAAACTTTACAATGATAGATGTATCCGAATATGCGCTTCATGCGCGATCAGGAAAACAGCTTCATAAGGAGTGAAAGACATGAAGAAACTGCTGGCACTCGTGTTGTGCGCGATGACACTGTGCACCCTCATCGGCAGCGCCGCCCTTGCGGAAGAGCCCGATGAAATGTGGATCGGCGACCACACGATCTCCTGGTGGATCCCCATGGACGGAAAGACCACCCAGTACTTCGAAGACTATTCAGAGCATCCCTTCTTCCAGTGGATGCATGAAAAGACAGGCGTCACCGTGGAATTCTATCATTACGCGATCGAGCAGAAGGATACCCAGCTCCAGCTGATGATCAATTCCGACAACTATTACGACATGCTGTTCGACCCCTGGTATACCGACGGCCCGCAGAACGCCATCAACGACGGCATATTCCAGGACATCTACGAATACCGTGATATCATGCCCCACTATTTCCAGGCGGTCACCTGCGGCGACGGCAGCTATTCCGACTGGGAATGGGGCGAGGAAGCAGCACTCTACCGCCAGGCTCCGCAGCCGGCGTTCGACTTCCTGCTGACCACCGTTCAGGGCCAGATGTGGACGGTAAGCCAGGTCTGGACCGATGCCTACACCACCGAGTGCGGCGGCCTGATCCGCCAGGACTGGCTCGATGAAGCCGGACTTGAAATGCCCACTACCGTCGAGGAATTGGACAAGGTACTGGAAGCCTTTGCCGCCCGCGGCGAGGATGTCATCCCCATGACAATGGACGAGCCCGGCTTCGACTACAGCGGCGGCTGGCTCTGCTCCGCCTACGATTTCTTCTACAACTGGTATTATGTGAAGGACGGCGTGGTGCAGCCCGGCAACGCCTGCGGCCAGCCCTGCCTGAAGGCCTACATCGAGCAGTTCTCCGATTGGTTCAACAAGGGCTATATCGATCCGGACTTTATGAACCGCGAATATGCTTCCAAGGAAGCCCTGCTCCTCACCGACCGCCTGGGCATCTTCCCGGATTGCTGGAGCAGCCCGGAATACTATGAGGCGCTCTACACCGGAGACGACCCCGATTACAAGCTTGCCGCAATGCCCATCATCCGCATGACAGAGGATCAGGATATCCACTGGATGCAGAGCTATGGCAGCCAGAACTCCAACAACGCCTGCGTCTATCCCGGCAACGGAAACGCGGAGATCTGCTGCCGCTATTTGGATGCCATGTTCACGAAGGAAGCCACCATCCGCGCCGAGTACGGCGTTGAAGGCGAGAGCTTCGTATACGATGAGAACGGACATCCCTATTATACCGAGTGGTTCTACGAGAACTACAAGCCCAATGACCTCGCCTACAGCTACCTGCGTCCTTCCAATGTGGTCGGCTACGTATCCGTCCGCGCGTATGACCTGCGCCAGGCTGTGGATACCTCCATCGAGGGCCAGAAGACCGTCTCCTCCGATTGGTTTGCCGCTTCCTCTGTCTGGGGCGCGAACGCGGATGCCGATTATGTCATCGGCTATGTCACCTTTGACGATACCGGCTGGGGCGACATGTACACGCCTTACACCAACGCGGAGACCTACTACACCGCGGAAGTCCTCAAGCTGCTGACCGGCAAGACGGATATCTCTGAATTCGAGACCATCAGCCAGACCGCATGGGATATGGGCTATCATGAGTCCCGCGACCTCATGCAGGCCGCCTACAATGTACAGCATCAGCAGGCCGCAGACTACGGCATGGATTACCAGTTCGGCGAATAACAGACGCCGGAGCGCATTATCCTCGGCGCGTCGGGGCACCGACCCGGCGCGCCTTTCAAATCCCGGTTCACTTGTTTCAAAAAGGATGTGACCGATCATGCCGGGCAAGGCAGCCGATCCCTACCAAAAACCCTTGTGGGTGAGATTCAGGAAAGACCTCAGGCAGCATTACCTCGCCTACCTGATGCTCATCCCCGCGGTCGTACTGATCTTCATCTTCCATTATATCCCCATGTACGGCATACTCATTGCATTTAAAAACTACAAGCCAAAGCTGGGCATACTCGGAAGTCAGTGGATAGGCCTTGAACATTTCCGCAATTTCTTTACCGGCGTATTCTTTCCGCGCCTCCTGCGCAACACGCTGTGGATCAGCATCTACGGCAGCGTCATAGGCTACCCGATGCCGGTCATACTGGCCCTGCTCCTCAACGAGGTGACGCACCTGCGCTACAAAAAAGTGCTGCAGACGATCTCTTACATGCCCTATTTCATCTCGACGGTCGTCATCTGCGGCATGCTCAAGAGCTTCCTCTCCTATGACGGGCTGTTCAACGCCCTCGGCAGGATGCTGGGGAACCCTCCCATATCCTATCTGTCGGAGCCAGCCTACTTCCCTTCGATCATCGTATGGTCCGGCCTGTGGCAGAGCGTGGGCTGGAACTCCATCATATATATGTCAGCCCTGAGCAATATCGACCAGCAGCTCTATGAGGCAGCCCGCATCGATGGCTGCGGCAGGCTGCGCCAGGCCTGGCACGTGACGATCCCGGGCATCATCCCTACCTTCGTCATACTCCTGATACTGGGCATGGGATCGATATTCGCCGTGGACAGCAGCAAGATACTCCTGCTCTACGGCCCCCAAACCTATGAGACAGGCGATGTATTCGGTACCTATGTATACCGCATCGGCATCAAGGGCGGCGAGTTCGATTTCTCTGCCGCGGTCGACCTGTGCCAGACCGTAGTCGGCTTCCTTCTCCTGATACTCGTCAACTGGATCAGCAGAAGGACCACCGAGCAGAGTCTGTGGTAAGGAGGTGCAGCAAAATGACAGTTTCCGCTCTATCCCGCAGGAACAGACACAGCCACATCAAAAATGGCAGTACCACGGCGAACGTGATCATATACACGTTCCTCGGCCTCCTGTCGCTCATATTCCTGTACCCCCTGTACCAGGTGTTTGTGTGCTCCATCTCCTCCCCCTCCATCGTCATGGCGCGCAACAGCCTGATGCTTTTGCCGGAGAAGATACAGTGGGGCGCCTATGAAGTCGTCTTCCAGAACAAGAACATATGGACGGGCTTTAAGAACACCCTCATCTATCTGTTCCTGGGCACCTGCATACAGTACTTCATCACGCTGATCACCGCCTATCCCCTTTCCCTCAAGAATCTGACGGGCAAGAAGGTCGTCATGATCTATTTGACGATCACCATGTACTTCGGCGGCGGCCTCATCCCCACTTATCTGCTCTTAAGCCAGATGAAGCTCATCAACAGCATGTGGGTGCTGATCATCCCGGCAGCCGCGAACGTGTGGAACATCATCATCATGAGGACCCAGTTCGTCAATATCCCGGATGAACTCAAGGAAGCCGCCATCATCGACGGCGCGCACGACGGGATCCTCCTTTTCAGGATCCTCCTTCCCCTTTCCGGCGCCGTCAGCGCCGTGCTCATCCTCTTTACGTCCGTCGGTTACTGGAACATGTGGTTCGAGCCCATGATCTACCTGACGAAGAGGAGCATGTACCCGATACAGTCTGTCCTCCGCGAGATACTGATAGACAACAACACTTCCATGGCTTCCGCCGGTGCCAACCGCAACTCCCAGGCAAAGATACTGCGCGAGACCGCCGACCAAGCCGCCGTCTACCACCTGATCAAGTATGCGAACATCATCGTATCCACCGTGCCGATACTCTGCGTTTACCCCTTCGCGCAAAAGTACTTTGTGAAGGGCGTCATGATCGGCTCCCTGAAGGGCTGAATAAGAAGGAGGTCTTATATCATGAGGATGGGCGTCACCTCCTATTCCTTTGTCAACAAGGTATTTGAGGAACACTGGGACTGGTATGATGTCATACGCAAGTCGGCGGAGCTGGGTTTTGAAGGCATCGAGCTCGCGAACCTCACCGATGACTGGCTCGCTGCCGTCAGATACACCCCTGAGGATCTGAAAAGGACAGCCGAGGAATGCGGCATAGAGATCTGCTCCTGGATGATCAGCGCCGATTATTCCCGGGATACCCGGGATATGGTAAAGCGCGTAAAGGAAGAGATTGATACCGCGCACTTTCTCGGGGCGAAGCTCGTCCGCAGCGATGTCTGCGGCGAGGACGTGCCGGACCCCTTTGCCCCCCATATCATAGACGCCCTCCGCGAGGTAGCCGATCACTGCGCGGCATACGGCATGACCCTCCTTACGGAGAACCACGGCGGCTATTTCTGCCGGCCGGAGCGGCTGGAGGCTCTGTACCGCGCCATCAACCGACCGAATTACGGCCTCCTGTGCGATCTTGCCAATTATGCGGATGCCGATGAGGACCCTCTCCTGGCCGTAGCGAAGACCAAGACCCTCATCAGACACGTCCACATGAAGGATTGCCACCTGCTGCCGGGCGACAGAGTCTTCCCCGGAAACGGCTGGTATGTGACCCAGGGCGGCAACTACCTGCGCTGCGCCATCACCGGCCAGGGCAACATCCCCTATTTCCAATGCATGAAGACCCTCGCGGAGGCCGGTTACGACGGCTGGCTCATACAGGAGTTCGAGGGCATAGAGGATTGCGTCTACGCCGTTTCCCAGGGGCTCAGCTTCGCGAAAAGGCTCCTGGAGGCGCTGCCCTTCGGCATCTGGCACGAAGGCATTTGAATGCAGAAGAACACGGCATAACATAATCAGTGGAGTTTTCGTCTTCTGTTTTGAGAGAACGAAGATATTTCAAGCGATCGTAAAGAAAGGAAGAATGATCAATATGGCGGATATCCGGTATGGCATCATAGGCTGCGGCAACATAGCCCGCGCCCATATGTGGGCGATCAAAAACGGAAACGGCATCACCTGCGCCGGCATCACGGACAGGATCCCCGAGCACGCGAAGCTCCTGAACGAGGAATTCGGCGGCGGGTTCCGTATATTCGACAGCGCGGAGGACATGGTAAACAGCCCTGATATCGATGCCGTCATCCTGGCTGTCCCCAACTACCAGCACCAGCCCATGTTCGAGCTTGCGGCAGCGCATGGCAAGCACATCCTCTGCGAAAAGCCCCTGACCATGACAGTGGAGCAGGGCGAGCACATGGTGGAGACCGCCCATAAATACGGCGTCAAGACGCAGATGGGCCTTTGCACCCGTTTTGAGCCATATGTGGATGCCATGATGGATCATATACAGGCCGGCAATCTCGGCGATATCTACTTCGCCCGCACGGATGTCCTGCGCATGCGCGGCACGCCCACCGGATGGTTCGGCAATAAAGAAAAATCCGGCGGCGGCCCCCTCATCGATATCGGTGTGCACTTCATCGATGCCTGCTGGTACCTGATGGGAAAGCCGAAGCCCGTCCGCGTAAAGGCCCTCAATTACGCCGCTATCGCCAACAAATACCCCAAGGGCGTCGATATCTACTCCTCCTTCGAAAAGGATACCGTCTACAACGTGGAGGACAGCTCCCACGGCATCATCACCTTCGAGAACGGCGCAGGCCTCATGTACCAGGCCGCTTGGGCCATCAATTCCGAAAGCGTCGATGAGAGACTGGAGCTCTACGGCACAAAAGGCGGCCTCATCAAGATGCCCTGCACCCTCATCCGTGAGGAGGTCAGCGGCATGACCACAACTTCCATCCAGGCGAAGGATGACGATTGCTACAAGCTGCAGCTGGAGGATTTCGCCCGCGTCATCAAAGGCGAGAAGGAAAGCCGCACCCCCGTTGAGGATGGCCTGGCGGTGCAGAAGATGCTCAACGGCCTCTACCGCAGCGCACGGGAAGGCCGCGAGGTCGATATCTGAAAGGAGCGCATTTCCCAATGAACGAAAAGAAGATGTACCATATCGATATGGAAAAAGGCGATGTGGGCCGCTATGTTCTCCTCCCCGGGGATCCCGGAAGGGTGGAAGCCATCGGTTCCCGCTTTGATGATCCCAAGCTCATCGCCTATCACAGGGAATACAAGACCATCACCGGCACCCTCCTTGGCGTGCCCGTTTCCGTTACCTCCACCGGCATCGGAGGCCCCTCCACCGCCATCGCCGTGGAGGAGCTGCACATGCTCGGCGCGGATACCTTCATCCGTATTGGCACTTGCGGCGGCATGAACACAAAGGTGCTTGCGGGCGATGTGATCATCGCCAACAGCGCCATCCGCGCGGAAGGGACCTCCCGTGAGTACATGCCCATAGAATTCCCCGCCGCCGCCGATTTTGATGTCCTCACAGCCCTCGTAAATTCCGCCCGGGATATGGGCTGCCGCCATCACGTGGGCGTCGTGCAGTGCAAGGATTCTTTCTACGGCCAGCACCAGCCCGGCAGGATGCCCGTCCACGCCATGCTGGAGGCAAACTGGGAGGCGTGGCTCCGCGGCGGCACCCTCGCAAGTGAAATGGAATCCGCCGCCTTGTTCGTGATCGCCGCCACCCTCGGCTGCCGCGCCGGAAGCGTCCACATGTGCATGGGCAACCAGGAACGGCGCGCTCTCGGCTTTGCGGATCCCGCGATCGAAGACCCGGAAAGGGCCATCGATGTCGCCATAGGCGCGGTCAGGAAGCTGATAGAACTGGACAGAAGCAGGGCTCAGTGATCAGGCCTTCAGCCTGAGCGTGCGCATGTACAGCGCAGACCACAGGTAATCACAGGGTTTCACCCTTTCGCGCATGCGAGAGGATATGCTTCGGTACGAAATATCTTGATGCAGTACCGTAAACCATACCGGTAATACGGATCACAGCGGAATAAACTTTTACCTCCTCTTCCTGACGGAAACCGACGGGAAGAGGAGGTATTTTTGTTATGAAGCTGTCTGAAACGATCGGAAAATTCGGGTTTGACCGCAGGATATCCAAAAGTGCTCCTGTTCCTTTTTCACACTCGACTCCGGTACATCTCACACTTTGTATCTGTTTTATTCTTCCGGCCTGATGATCCGATCCCGTTTCGGGCTGAATATTTCTCTGTCACTTTCCGTCCGGAAAGCTGGTAAAGGCCCCGCGCTCCATTTGCGGCAGGCCGTACTTTTCCCTTCCGTCCGCGATGACCTTCATGAGGAAGGTCATGTTCCGCGCCAGGTTGCGCATCGTCTGCAGACCCTCCTGATCCTTTAAGACATCGTCAGCCGTAAACCCGTGCACCTGGTTCCAGTAGGTAGAGGAGGCGACGGGCATGCCGCTGATCGTAAAGTATTTGTTCAGCACGTCAAAGGAAGCCGTGTTTCCCCCGCGCCTCGCGCTGACTACAGCCGCGCCTACCTTCATATGCTTTGAGAAGTGCGTGGAGTAGAACAGGCGGTCCATAAACGAGAGGATCGTCCCATTGGGAGAAGCGTAATACACCGGGCTTCCGATCACAAGGCCGTCCGCCTTCTCGAACAGAGGGGCAGCTTCGTTGACCAGGTCGTCAAAGACACATTTTCCGTTTTTCATGCAGGACCTGCAGGCGATACAGCCCCGGATATCCCTGTTCCCAACCTGCAACAGCTCTGTCTCCACGCCTTCCGCCTCAAATACGCGGATCATTTCCTTAAGGGCCGCCGCAGTGCATCCGTTCGGATGGGGACTGCCGTTCAACAGCAATACCTTCATTTCAGTCACCTCTAATTATTTTCATCTGTTCAAAGGCTCCTCCCTGTGTTTGTATACAGGAGCTGATACCAGTATAACATATTCGGCACACGTTTTCCAATCCGCTGCGGATGTTCTCAATCTGTAATGAATCTGTAGCATATCCCGCTTTAATTGCAAAATGAAATCTGCTATAATGCGGTTAAAGTGGTTCAAACCGCTCAAATAAAAAGGAGGATTATCCAATGAAGAAGTTTCTTGCCCTGTTGGTAGCAGTAATCCTGGCCCTGGGCTGCATGACGGTTTTCGCGGAAGAGACGGCTTACGACGACATCCCGGATGAGATGACGTCCGAAAACGGCCGCTACCCCATCGCGTTCGTCACGGACGTAGGCCAGCTGAAGGACCATTCCTTCAACGAAGGTATTTTTAACGGCGTAAAGAAGTACGGCTATGAGCACGATATCGCTTATAAGTACTATCAGCCCGCCAACGGCGATCAGGCGACCGATGACGACCGCTATCTCGCTATGAAGGCTGCCGTAGACGGCGGCGCCGAGATCGTGGTCTGCGCAGGCTTTATGGCCGGTGCCGCCATCGAGAAGGCCTCTGCCGAGTTCACAGATGTCAAGTGGGTCTATGTTGACGGCGGTGCCTTCGGTGAGAACACCGTAGGCGTTGTCTTCAAGGAAGAGCAGTGCGGCTTCTTCGCCGGCTATGCCTGCGTGAAAGACGGCTACACCAAGCTGGGCTTCTCCGGCGGCGG
>DBXA01000049.1:0-3041 GCA_002309235.1 Christensenella sp. UBA1224
AATGACTACCCGCGCATCATAAAGACAGCGGACCGCGCCACGAACCTGAACCTCATGACGGGGCTCAACGCCTATACGCTCTGCCCGGGCATCGTCTGCGAGGAGCTGAACGGGCCGGATTTCGTCGCCGTGCCTTATGAGGCAGATACCAACAACCCCAACAGCATCATGGATATCGGCTATATCGTCAGGAGCAACGCGGTGCTCTCAGCGCAGGGGGCGCGATATCTGGAGGAGATACGCAAGTATCTGGGAGGGGGAGAATTGCCCTGACGGGCGTGAAATGCCCTGACGGGCGTAAAATGCCCTGACGGGCGTAAAATGCCCTGACGGGCATGAATTGCCCTGCGGGCGGGAAAGAGTTGGCGGCTATTCGGATGGGAGCGTAAGTTAAGATTAATGATCTTAATATAAGTGGGCTGAGCTATAGACTCAGCCTATATATATTTATTCGTATCCTGTATTGGACAAAACCCGGATAGGGATGGTATCATCTTGCCATCGAAACGAAAGGGGGCCGGCACGGTGCAGGGAAACAGAAAGAATAAAGTACTCGCTGCCGTGTGGCTGAGCATCTGTCGAATGTGACGGATGGAGATATGGGGTCATGCTGATCGACAATCACTTTTTATGATACATCATTCAGGAGGTAAATAAAAATGCTGCTTCGTAAATTTGCTGCTGTTATACTTGCCGTACTCCTTTGCCTGTCCGCTACCGCCTTTGCCGCGGAGATCCCCGCGCCGGAAGGCAGCGATAATAAGATCGTGATCGGCGCTACCGCCGTACCGCATGAAGAGATCATCGAAGGCGTTGTCCGCGCGAAGCTGGAGGCCGCCGGCTGGACCGTAGAGGTCGTCCCGTTCACCGATTACGTACTGCCCAACACAGCCCTTGAGGATGGAGAGCTGGATGCGAACTACTTCCAGACCTGGCGTTACCTGGTGGAGCAGAACGAATCCCGCGGGCTGCACCTGGTGGAGGTGCTCGGCGTACACCTTGAGCCCATGGGCCTTTACGGCGCCGCGTACACCAGCATCGACGAGATCCCGGACGGCGCTTCCATCGCGATCCCGAACGACGGATCGAACGAATCCCGCGCACTGAAGCTGCTGGCGGACAACGGGCTGATCACTTTGGCGGAGACGGACGATCTGTACGACCTGAGCCATGTGGCGGAGAACCCGAAGAACCTGGTGCTGGTCGAGCTGGCCGCCGAGCAGATCACCCACAACCTTGCGGATGTAGAGGCCGCGGTCATCAACGGCAACTACGCTCTGGAGGCGGGGCTCAACCCGGCAGAGGATTCCCTCATCATAGAGGCCGCCGACAGCGATGAGAGCTACAAGTACATCAACTATCTCGTGGTCAAGGAAGGCAACGAGGAATCCGTGAAGACACTGGCGCTGATCGCAGCGTTTGCCAATCAGGATGTCGTGGACTTCATCAATGCCAACTATCCCGGCTCTGTGATCCCCTCCGCGGAACTGGCTGCCGAATGATACTGACGCGAGTTCTTCCCGATGGGCAGGAGAAAACCTCTCCTGCCCATTGTCTTGAGGAGTGATGACATGATCGAGATTAAGAATCTGACAAAGCGGTTCGGGGACCTGGTGGTACTGGATGACGTGAGCCTGAAGATCAATGAGGGCGAGATATACGGCATCATCGGCCAGAGCGGCGCCGGGAAATCGACGCTTTTGCGCTGCATCAACGGGCTGGAGCCCTACCAGTCCGGCAGTATCCGGGTGGACGGGCAGGAGGTATCCGCCCTCTCCAAGGCGCGCCTGCACGACCTGCAGAAGCAGATGGGCATGATATTCCAGAATTTCAACCTTCTTTCACGGCTGAACGTGTTTGACAACGTCGCCCTGCCGATGCGTTTTGCCGGCCTGAACCCGCGAAAGCCTGAAAACAAGCGCCGCATCCTCGATCTGATCGAGATGGTGGGGCTTTCCGATAAGATCAGGGTCCGCCCGAGGGAGCTTTCCGGCGGCCAGAAGCAGCGCGTGGCGATCGCCCGCGCGCTGGTGCTGAACCCTCGCATCCTTTTGTGCGATGAGGCGACCAGTGCCCTCGACCCGCGGACGACCCAGGGGATACTGAGCCTCCTTACCCGGATACGCGATGAGATGAAGATCACCGTGGTGATCGTGACCCACCAGATGGAGGTGGTCAAGCAGATCTGCGAGCGCGTTTCCTTCCTGAAGGACAGCCGGCTCCTCCTGGAGGGGAAGCCCGAGGAGCTGTTTGTCATCCCCAATGCCGATATCAGCACATTCCTGGGCAAATCGGACGAGGATCTTCCCAGGACGGGGAAGAATATCTGCATTTACTTTACCGACAACGCTCAGGATGTCAGCCTGATCTCCGCCATGGCGCGCACGCTGAATGTGGATTTCTCCATCTGCCGCGCGGATATGACCAATTTCCGGGGCAGGACCATGGGCAGCCTCATGCTCAACGTGAAGGAAAAGGATGCTTCACAGGTGATGGATTACCTCGCGAAGGCGGATTGTATCGTGAAAGAGGTGAAGACCGATGTTTGATCCCCAGATGTGGCGCATGATATGGACGGCCTTCGGCCAGACGGTGACGATGGTACTGTGGTCGACGCTGTTTTCCGTTATTCTGGGCTTTATCCCGGCGACCCTTCTTACGCTTACCGCGCCGGACGGGCTGCGCCCCAACAAGCCGTTTTATACGACGCTCAGCTTTATCGTGAATGTGCTGCGCTCGTTCCCGTTTATCATTCTCATGGTGCTGGTGATCCCCCTCACGCGCGCCATAGCGGGGAAGGCGATCGGCACCAGGGCCGCCATCGTGCCGCTCACGATCTCGGCAATACCCTTCGTTGCGCGCGTGATCGAATCCTCCTTCCGGGAGGTCGATCCCGGGCTCATAGAGGCGGCGCGCAGCTTCGGCGCGAACGAATGGCAGATCTTTGCGAGGGTATACCTGAAGGAGGCCTTCCCCAGCATACTGTCCGGCATCATCCTCACGATGATCAGCCTGGTGGGCTACAGCGCCATGGGCGGCGC
>DBXA01000049.1:3080-3692 GCA_002309235.1 Christensenella sp. UBA1224
CAGGCCTATAAGATAGAATACCTGATCGCGACGAGCGTCGTGCTGATCGTATTCGTGCAGGTCGTACAGAGCATCGGCAACAGGCTTTATTCGAAGCTCAACTGAGGGGCGGCGGGCCGGGTCCCCCTCACAGCGAAAAGAGATAAGCGCAAAGGATCGCTTGTCTCTTTTTGTTCGGCCATGGGCCGTCGGTCCTGCAGTCCATATGACGATGATGAACCCGATGAGCAGGAGCATTTCTCCCCCTTCCATTGGCTTTTCCCTTATAATACGCTGCGACTGAAAGGGATATCAATGGAGGGAAGGGCATTATCCATCGATCCGGGAGCATAAGCGGGATCCCGAAGCTCCCGGACGGATCGGAGCAATAGATAAAAATGAGCAAAAATGGTCGAGAAAAAAGACAGAGCATCAGGTAATATAGGCTCACAGGGAAGGAGGTGGGCGGATGGAAGAACAAAGGAAAGCCGTAAGAGCAATGCAGGTATTTATCAGAGAACATATAACCGAAGATATCACGCCGGCGGATCTTGCAAAGGCTTCAAGCTTTTCGCCATGGTATGCGAGAAAACTGTTTATCAAAAACCTGGGAATGGCACCGGCAGTCTATAT
>DBXA01000049.1:3809-7024 GCA_002309235.1 Christensenella sp. UBA1224
CCCAAAGAATACGCCTTAAGCCCGGTCCCCATCTGGCTGTTTACTCCTTACCTTATCGAAAATACGGAAAGGAAAGTGAGCAAAATGAGCGAAACGAGAACTGTTTTTATCCAGACAGTGGAGAAACCGGCCAGAAAGGTGATCATCAAGAGAGGGATCAGGGCAAATGATTACTGGAGCTATTGCGAAGAAGTCGGATGCGATGTGTGGGGACTTCTCACAAGCATCCGATCGATCAGCGGAGAGCCGGTATGCCTCTGGCTTCCGGAGCATCTGAGAAAACCGATGACAAACGAATATGTACAGGGTGTTGAGGTAGAAAAGGATTATACCGGAAGCGTCCCTGAGGGGTTTGAGCTGATCGACCTTCCGGCAGCGACATATCTTCTGTTCAGAGGAGAACCCTTCGAAGAAGAAAAATATGGGTCTGCCATCATGGAGATCTGGGATGCAGAGAAGAGATATGATCCTGCGTTTATCGGTTATGAGTGGGATGATATGAATCCGAGGATACAGCTCGAGCCGAGAGGAGAGCGCGGCTATATCGAGCTGGTACCGGTCAGGCGAAGGGATCCTGATCTGCCGCGCGGCTGATGATCCGGAAAACCGGCGGCTGATCATACCATTCCGGCTTGAACAGCCGGATACAGAACAACCAGCGGATACAAGAGTTTCAGAGAAACGTATTATGCTCCGCTGACATGCTTTATCAGCGACCGGGACGGCGCCATTCCGGTCATTGACGACAACGATGAGGTGACGCTGATCACCGGTTTGAAGCTGCGCTTCGATCCGGGCGAAGGTACCGGCACCGCCACGGAAGAGGCGGTCGCGGCCGGCAGTGTGCTGACCTTCCCGGAAAATACCTTTACCGCCCCGTCGGGCTCGCATTTCCTGGGATGGCAGATGGAGAATAAATTGTACTATCCGGGCGAAAAGCTTACGCTAGACGGGAAAGCCGGGATAAGCAGCGCGGATGTCACGGTGACGGCCGTCTGGACGAACTCGGCCTGGGATACGCTGAAGAAAGAGTTAGCGGGCGGAAATGGCCGCACGATTACGCTGACAGAGGATCTGACGGCAGCGAATTCGGAAGAATGCCTGCTTGTGCCAGCGGGTGTGTCTGTGACGCTTGACCTGAACGGCCATACCTTAAACCGCGGGCGGACCAGCTTTGCGGACAACGGCCACGTGATCACAGTGGACGGCACACTGACGCTGTTGGATTCCAGTGCCGGCAAAACGGGCAAAATCACCGGCGGCAGAACCTATACCGATGGCGGCGGCGTAATCATTTCCGGAAAGCTCAATATGTATGGGGGAAACATTACGGGGAACAGCACAGAAATGGATTATCCGCGCAACATGGCTGGCGGATACTGCGGCGGCGTGAGCATTCGGTACTCAGGCAGATTCAACATGTACGGCGGTTCTATCACAGACAACCGCGCGGAAACCACAGGTGGCGCGATTCTCATCCCGATTGGAGGAGGATTCCATGTCAGCGGCAATGTCTACATTGCCGGAAACTCCGCGGAACGCGAAAACAGGGGCGACAACGTAGAGGTCTATTCCGGCAGAGGGATAAATATTGACGGAGAGCTCTCGGCGGATGCGCGGATCACCGTATCCATCATCAGTGCCGAGAATACACCGTGGGCCTTCACGCAAGGCCTTGACGGCAACGGAACGCCAGACAATTTCATCGTCGAGTACAAATATGGGGCTGTCACCACGGTCCTGATGAAAGGCGGCGAGTTGGGCGTATGCAAGGGGCAAAGCTACGGAACGCCGGACTTCACCTTGCCCGCGGCGCTGACAGAAATCGACGAAGATGCATTCGGGGGTATTGCCGCGACTTACGTCTATGTGCCGGATAAATGCAGGAGCATCGGTCCCGGTGCGTTCAGGAACTGCGCGAATCTGAAGCAGGTGCGCCTGCCGGCGGACTGCGAGATCAGCGATACAGCCTTTGAGGGCTGCAGCGGATTGTTCCTGTTCGTACCGAAAGGCGGAACGGGATACGAAAACGCGAAGGCGTACGTATCGGCGCACGACGGAGTTTATCTCATCGTGGAATAAAAACCTGTCACCTCTTTCCGGCAAAAGGGCATCACCCGCCTTTAGGTGATGCCCTTTCATATGGTTCCTTGACCCGCTCTTTCAACACCGAACGTATCAGACTCATATCCTGCACATATGTTTTAGCCCGCGAAGCGGGATTGTTTACTTTTTTCATTGTGAGCAAAGGGGATTGCCGCAATTTCGCATGCCGCTTTTCGGGGCATGTTTCAGCGGAGTATGTGACCGCCGGTAAGGACAAAACAATGGTGTTCACGCTCCTCGGCGGGACAGAGACAGGGACATAGGAATGTAAAAATCTTTAAACGGATTGACAAGTGACCTCTCGTTCACTATAATACGTGAACGAGAGGTCACTTGGCTTAAAACGGAGGTTCGTATGGCAAAAGACACGAAGGAGAGAATCCTGCTGCAGAGCTGGATATGTTAAAAAAACGATGCGCAGAGAACTGATCCATTGGCTGGGGCTGACGGGTGTTCTGGCTTTGCTTTCCTATACGGCGGCCGTGGTGCTTTCACCGCTGGCGTATTCGGGGTACAACCGGATGGCCCAGGCGGTCAGCGATTTATCCGCCGAAGCTGCGCCGTCAAAACAGCTCTGGAACCGGCTGGCTGCGCCTTATAACGTCTGCGGTGTCGTGTGCGCGACCAGCGTTGCCCTCTTTGTTTCGCAGAAGGTGGTCGGCTCCTGGCTGTTTCGGGTCGGTATTTACCTCTTTGCGGCGATGAACTGGGTTTCAGCCTTGGGCTATGGGCTTTTTCCCCTGGCAGACGGTGGGAAAGAAATCGCGTCTTTCCAAGAAATCATGCACATGGCCGTCACAGCGGCGGTGGTGCTTTTGTCCATTGCCTCGCTGATCTGCCTGATCGTTGCCGGATGCAGGGAGAAGTCTGTGAGAGGGATCGGACTTTGGGCAGCCGTGGCGTTTGTCCTGATGCTGGCCGGTTCCATCGGCACGGGTATCGTGCCGCCGCACTACTTCGGCATTGCGGAACGATTCAGCGTCTTTGCCGCGGTGGGGTTCAATGCTGCTTTGGGGATGTATCTGTTCCATGGCTTCAAAAGGATGTGAGAATTTGAACAAAATAACTACAGACAGGCTATTTCTTCGGGAAATGAAGCCGGATGATTT
>DBXA01000086.1:0-2431 GCA_002309235.1 Christensenella sp. UBA1224
ATCGGAGGTCACCATGAAGCAGATATCGAATAAGGAATATGAGAAGTACCAACAGTACAAGACCGACAAGCTGCATGGGCGGATACTGACACCGGACGGCCTCCGCGTCATCTGCGCCGGTCTGGACAATGATCCGAAGAAGATTGGTATTCACATGCTGGAGATGCTGGCCAAATTCAGGAATGAAGGCCTCTTCGACATAGCTGTTGAAGACGAATAAAGGCAGGTGATCAATATGGGGGGCACTTTATTATCTAAATGATCGGGCTGGGAAGCTAATCCGCGGTGTTCGTATTTTCAACAGAACCAATGAACAAGTAGGCCGATTCGCTATCTTTTCAGACAAAGACGACGAAACCGTCTTGTATTATCTAAATGCAGCAAGCGGTAGCGAAACAATTCTGTATACGGCTGGTATAGATCAAAAAGATGATTTACTCGTTCATTTGCAAAGGACAATAGAACAAAACAGAAGGACCGGTCTTCATGAAGAAGAGATTGATTCCACAGATGAGACTCTTGAAGGAGTTAACTAGTAGTCACAACAGCAACTCTCCTCTCCCCTTTCAATGACTTCGCAAAACAGGGGGCCTGCATCCCCCTGCGCCCCCTGTATCCACTGTGTGTTTAGTAATACTATACAGGGGAATGGCCGCGGAACCATCCGTAAAAAATCATTTTGCAGTTTTTCTGATCCTATATTTCATAATTTCAGGCACGCCGGAAGGCCTCCCTGCGGTCGGCGCGATATGCTTCGCTGCGCTCAGCGCGATATGCCGCCAAAGCGGCGCGATATGTACCTTCGGTACGCGATATGCCTCACTTTGTTCGGCGAGCCGGGGTCGCCTTCACGCTGCCAAAGGCGGCATATCGCGCCTGAAAGGCATATCGCGTGCCGCCAGGCACATATCGCGCTGAGCAAAGCGAAGCATATCGCGCCGCCATAGGCGGCATATCACCTTGCCTGCATCCAGACCGTCATCTCTCCCTCTCCCCTGTTGTTCCACAGGAAGTAAGGCACCAGGGTCATCTCCGCGGGTTTCCTCTCCGTCTCTCCATAAGGCAGGTAAAGGCGTTCATCGCCGGTATCCGCGGTCCTTGTGCCTCTCACCCGCAGGAGATCTATCCCGCCGAACAGATCCGAAGGCTGTATCTCGACCCCCAGGGAGGGATCCAGTCGGAAGTCCTGCAGGAGCGGGCCGTTGTCGGCTTCCTCGGCGCAGTAGACCAGAGGGCCGCGGACCAGGCAGGCCTTTCCGCAATCCTCCGTCACCCTGGGGTTGGCAGCGAGCACCTGAGGCGGCATTTCAAACCGCACCTCGACCGCGTCCCCGTCCTTCAGGGGAAGGATGGCATAACCGTTTTCGATCGCGGGCGATGCCGGAACGCCGTTTACGCGCAGGTACAGGTTTTTCGCGTAGCCCGGTACGCGCAGAGCCAGTTCAAACGGCTTTTCGCCCGATACGCGGATAGAGGCGCTCCCCTCCCAGGGCATACCGGTACTGCAGGAAATGCGGATATCGCCGATCTCGGTTTCATTGCCGATGTACAGGTGCTGATAGACGCGCCTATCCCTTTGCGTATAGATATACTGGCCGAGGCCTGTCAGCGTACGGATCACGTTGGGCGGGCAGCAGGCGCAGGGGAACCATTTTACGCGGCTGGTCTCAACATCTTCGTGATCCCGCCTGAAATGCGCCGCGTCCGGCTTCACCATAAGGGGATTGACGTAGAAATAGTGCTCGCCATCCTCGGAAATGCCGCTCAGGACGTTGTTATACAGCGCCCTCTCCATGATATCGGCGTATTCCGCGCGGGGGTCGAGCGCCAGCATCCTCAGCGACCACATGGCAAGGCCGATGGCCGCGCAGGTCTCGGTATAGCAGGTATCGTTCGGGAGATCGTAGTCGATCGTAAAACGCTCTCCGTCGCCCTGGGATCCTATTCCCCCGGTCACGTACATGCGCTTTTTCGTCACATTCTCCCAGAGCCTCCCGAGCGTCTTTTTCAGTTCTTCGTTCCCGGTCGCCGCCGCCACGTCGGCCATACCCGTAAAAAAGTACATGGCCCGCACGGCGTGGCCCTCTGCCGTATCCTGCTCAAGCGTCGGCTTATGCGCCTGGTAATAGGATGCATCCAGCGCCTTGTCCTTTTCCTTCAGCTCCAGGTACCTGGGGTCGCCGAAAAAGCCCGGCTCCGTACCCCGGTTCAGGATAAAGAATTCCGCCAGGTCCCTGTATTTTTCCCTGCCTGTCAGGCGGTATGCCTTCATCAGCGCAAGCTCTATCTCTTCGTGACCCGGGTAAGCGTCGATCTGCCCTTCCCCTTTCCCGAACTTCGCGCGTATCAGGTCCACCAGCCTGTCCATGATCCGCATGAGGCTGTCGTCGCCCGTCACCTGCCGGTAGGCGACAGCTGCCTCCAGCATATG
>DBXA01000086.1:2562-2810 GCA_002309235.1 Christensenella sp. UBA1224
TAGATCAGGGAGTAGGAGGCGCCTTCGATCCATTTTGCCAGATCGCTGTCCTGGAACTGGTATCCCTTGAATTCTCCCTCGGAAAGGCCGGCGGCGATCCGGAAGTTCTCGATCGCGTGGCTCGGCGCGGCATCGGGCTCACGGTCGTTCAGTACCCGCCATTGGTACGGTATCACGCGTTCGATCGCCCTGTCGATCCTTTTGCCCCAGAAGCCGTCTTTTACCTTTACCTGCCGTATCCCCAGCAT
>DBXA01000086.1:2948-6078 GCA_002309235.1 Christensenella sp. UBA1224
CACCCATTCGCAGCATATCCTCGATGGGACCGCGCTCCCGCATAGATCACATTTGATCTCCACATCCCCCGAAGTACGGTCATACCGCACGGAAAGTATCCTTCCGGAGGATAAGGTGATATGGATCCTCCTGCCGCTCTCTATCAGGTGCACCCTCCTGTCCACCCCGTCCCCGGGNNTGATCTCAAGGGCTTCCCCTTCCCGGGCGCAGCGGCCTCCCAGGCACACCTCACCGAACAGAGGGTCCTCTGCCCAGACAGCCGCGGCTCCCCGCAGATAGCCGCAGAAGCCCAGGTCGATCTCACACGAATAGTACCATGCTCCCCCGTGATGCGGCTGCTGCAGCCAGGTCTCTCCCAGGTACATAGGCTCGAACCCGCCGGAGGCGGCTCCGTCATGCTCCTTCCCCGGGAAGCGCCAGCCATAGCCCTGCTCTTCGGGCCCCGCGTTGAGGAGCGCCCAGCTGCTCATAAGGGAGCCATAGCCCAGGCGCAGATACGGGAAGGGATCCCGCGCGTAATGAACGGCGTAATCGAGTATCGCCCAGCCGCCCATCTGCGACATATACGAAAGCGTGTAATGCAGGTTGTCTCCCCGGTAATCGCTGCCGTAAAGCCAGTATGCCATTTCGAGCACGCCCCGGCAGGAGATATTGCAGCGCATCTGGTTTTCCATGAAGGTTTCCGCGCGTTCGGGGCTGATATCCCCTTCCTTCCGGCCCGGCCCTGTCCTGGCTTTTTTCTTCGCCCGTACCGCCAGGGCATGGGTGGATTCGAAGCCCGTCGTATCAAAGGGGTATTCCGAGCCGAAGACATCCGCGTTTTTTTCGGTAAAACGGTAGGCTTTCCGGTCCCACAGCCTTTCAAGGCGCCGGTAAAGCGTTTCCTCTCCCCGTTCCTTCAGGGCCTCAAGGATATCCTCCGTCACCAGCTCATTGTACAGGCCCGTTCCGAAGGCGCTCCAGTCATCCAGCTCCAGCGGCACGGTATACATGGCGATGAGCGTCCGCGCGGCGCGCTGTAAGTAAGTATCCGCCGTCTGCGTAAGGGGCATTTCAGGGTGTTCCGAGGCAAGGCGGTACATCTTGTAATACATAAGGGCGATATGCGGATAATCATAGATGCGCCAGATATGTTCCCTGCCCCGCACTCCCGGGTCGTCGCTGTCACGCAGCTGCTTCCAGTCCGGTATGCCGTAGATCGCATAGGGGTAGGTTTCCTCCTGCGTACACTGCAGGCCGCCCCATACAAAGCTTTCGACATACAGGTCCAGGGCCTTTGCTTCCTTTTCGGAAGGCCGCTCCGCCAGCTTTGAGGCAAGGAAGGCGGGCTTGCTCAGGCCCGGGTCGTCACAGGATACCTCGTAGATGCGCCATCCCTTGATGCGGTCATATTCATCCGGTCCCAGCATCAGCGCGGTCTCATTGTTCCATTCCGTCAGAAGCCCGCAGTACCATTTTTCCGGATCCCTGTGCTGGTGTCCGGCGATAAATGCGGCACGCTTCCCGATCATGATCTCCGGGCTTTCGGTGATAAAGAACTCCAGGGGGCATTTTTTCCCGTCCGCGCTCTGAAGCCACACCGTGTTTTCCCCGACCCTTGTGAAGACGAGCTCCGTTGTCCTGCCGCCCTCGCACGGCCTCTCGCCAACGCTTCTGCAGCCCTCCGGCAGGCGCAGGTCCCAATCCTTCCAGCCTCCGCGCACCGCCAGGAGCACCTTTTCGGCCATCGGCGCCGTCATGCCGGGCAGCACCTGCACATCCATGAGACCCCTTGAGATCTTGATCCTGCGGACCTCCTCCGTGTCCCCGGCCCAGGCAAAGCAGAACCGGTATGATCTCGCTTCCCCCGGCTTGAGAACGGCCCGCGTCGCGGGCAGGTGGATATCGGCGCCGGCCTCCTCCGCAGATCTTCTCGCCGCGGCAGAATGCATATAGACCGCCGCGTTTCCCCTGCCGGCATCATATACATCACAGTATTCGAGCGCCGTATCTCCCTCAGGCAGCACCGTGAGTATCGGGCCGTGCCCGTCGCAGCGCTGAAACAGGAGATGGCTGTTATGCCCGCAGATCCAGTGGTGTCCTATCACACGCGAAGCCGCGTCGCAGCCCCAGGAAAAATCGGAATAAGCAGGGAACCTGAGCGCCAGATCCTCCAGGACCGCCTCTTCATCCCCCGTATTTGCGATCTCTATCTCAAGCCTGAGCACTTCGCCGGCAAGTCTCCATGTTTCCGCAGCGGAAATGTTATTGCCTGCAAGGCATTCCTTCCTTTTCAGCACTTTTCCTGCCGATACTTCCACCTGGGCCTCTGCCCCGCTGCCGTCGATCAGGAAGCTCCCGCCTCCGGCGAGCGCGAGCTTAAGTACTCCTAAGGATGTGCCCGGCCGGAAGTACACCGTGTCCGTCTTCCCCCGGATCCCGGGGCCGGGCCGTATCGAGACGGGAAACCCGTTTTCAAATTTCAGGGAAAAATATGTATCGCTCAGCAGGATCCCGTCCTGTACAGGCATGCGGCACCATCCTTTTTGTAAATTGGGGAGAGCACGAGGCCCTCCCCAACAATGTATTGTTGATCGATCGAAAAAACTGTTGTTACTTGTTCCAGTAGGTACCGTTCAGCTTCTCCTGGTTGATGGAGAAGGTCTCGGCCTGCGCGGCGACCAGCTGGTCAAGGCCGAGGTCGTGCAGGTCAGCCACCATCTCATCGTACAGGGTATCGCACTCTTCATCGGTAGCGGCCATGATGCAGCGGCACCAGTCGGTGAGCATGCGCTCTTTGACATCGGTCTGGATGATGGCTTCCTCGCTCTCGGAAGAGAAGGAGATCGTCCAGGAGGTCATATCCGCCAGATACGGCTTGGAGGCGATGTAGGACAGGGCGAACATCTCCATGCCGACGCTGCGCTTTTCCGGATCCAGTGCGTTGTAATCCGGTACAGGATCCCACATGTTGACTTCCTTGACAGGCTCTGCCCAGCCTTCAGCGGGGTTATCCACGCGGTTGACAGGCGTGTAGCCGGGGTTGCAGATCGGGTAGTTCCAGCCGCCGCATTCCTTGCTCTCAAAATCATCCCACAGGAAGCTGGTGTTGCCGGGATCGCCATACCAGTACTTGTCGCTTACCTTGAT
>DBXA01000086.1:6160-20507 GCA_002309235.1 Christensenella sp. UBA1224
GGATTCTGGCACTTATCGGTGATGATGATGCGGTCCGTACGGATATAGTTGTTGGAGATCAGGTTCGGATGCGCGCTTGTCTCTTCCCAGGTCAGGTTCTGCATGCGCTTTTCGGTGGTATAATCGGGGTCGGTCGTCTCCCAGATCTGATGGCCGCCTACAAAGTTATGCCACCAGGTGCCGATATTGCCGGCCACGCGCTCATTGGACATGAACGCCTTGGAGGAATCGTAATCCTTGGTCTGGAAGTCCGGATCGATCATGCCTTCCTGCCAGAAGCGGTTGATATAATGCGCGACCTGACGACCTTCCTCGGTATCTACCCAGTAGGACAGGCTGCCGTCCTCATTGACCTTGTAAATGCCGGTAGGCGCGTTGTACAGGCCCAGGAACAGAAGGGGCGTCGCAAAGAACTCTTCGCCCTTGAGCGTGAAGGCGGTAAACGCGTACACCTTTTCACCGTTGTCATTGGTGGGATGCTTTTCGAGGATAGCCTTCATAGCTTCATAGTAGCTCTCGAAGCTGTTGGGAACGGGAAGCCCCGTCTCCTGGAGCCAGTCCCAGCGGATCGAGAAGTCACGGCCCATCATGTCCGTGGTATTGCCGATGCAGGAGGACAGCTTGTAGAGGGAGCCGTCTTCCTCACGCAGCAGGTTGATAAAATCGCCGTATGTATCGAGCACGCGCTGGCCGTATTTCTCGAGATAAGGCGTCAGCTCGATCGCGCGCTCCTGGTCGATGAAGGTGTTGGCCATGGCATCGGACATGCCCACGATCAGATCCGGGTAGTTGTTGGCGGCCAGCATCATGTTCAGCCTCTCATCGGGATCCTGGCTGTAGATCAGCTTCTCGATCTCGATATTGAATTCTTCCTTGAGCACGCGGTCGACTTCCGCAAGGCGCTCATCTTCCTCAGCCTGGCTGGTCGCGTCGTCACCGCAGGAATAGTAGGTGAACTTCAGCGTCTCCACCGGCACTTCCCAGCCGTACTTGTTCACGGTGCCCGTCAGTTCGATCTCAGGCACCTCCGCGGCGGCCGCATACAGGCAGGACATGGAAAGGACCAGTGCCAGAAGCAGGCTCAGATACCGTTTGGTTCTCATTGCGATCTCTCCTTTTATATTATTCGGGGCCCCCGGCCCCAATGAGACAGATGGGAAATTCATCCCTTCACCGCGCCTATGGAAATACCCTTGATAAAGTACTTCTGGAAGAAGGGATAGACCACTATGATGGGCAGCGTGACGATCATCATGGTAGCGGCGCGCATGGAAACCGTAGAGATGCGGGCCGCCGCGCTCTTGACCGCCGCCGATCCGACGGTGGCATCCGACATGAGCTTTGCCACCTTGTCGGACTGGATCAGTATATTGCGCAGCACGATCTGCAGCGTATCGTACTTTCCGGAAGGATTGTAGACCACCACGTCGAACCAGCTGTTCCAATGGCCGACGGCCACCATGATGCCAAGCGCCGCGAACACCGGCACGCACAAAGGGATGCAGATCCGCAGGTAGGTAGTGATCTCCCTGGCCCCGTCGATGCGGGCGGATTCAAACATGGAATCAGGCAGGCCCTCGATATAGGAAGCGATGATCATCATCTCATACGCGCTCAGGAGCCCCGGGATCCAGTATACATGGAAGGTCTCCAGAAGCCCCAGCTTTATGAACCAGAGATAGGTGGGGATCATGCCCCCGCCCACGTACATGGTGATCAGGAACATCCTTCGAAGCCCGAGATGGAACGAGAAATGCTTTACCGTGGTCACATACGCCAGCATACCCGTGCACAGGAGCTTTGTCAGCGTGCCCACCACAACGCGCAAAACCGACCAGCCGAGCGCATCCAGCATGCCCGTCGTACGGAAGATATACAGGTAATTGCCGAAGGTGAACTGCCGCGGCCAGAAGTAGAGCCCGCCGCGGGTGGCATCCACGCCATCGTTGAGCGATACGATAAACTGATTCCAGAAGGGATAAACAAACAGAAACGACATGATCACGAGAAGCGTCACGTTGCATATGTCAAAGATCGTCCCGGATGTCGTCCGTTTCAGATAATTCGCCTTTTTCATATCTCATCCTCCTCGCAAAGCCGCGGAAAGAACCGTCACATGATCGAATAATCGCTGTGGCGTTTTGCCAGCGAATTGGCGGAGAATACCAGTACGAGACCGATAACGGACTTCATCAGGCTGATGGCGATCGAGAAGGAATAGCGGCCCTTCTGGATGCCGTACCGGTATACGTAGGTATCGATGATCTCCCAATAATCCTGGGTCGTAGGCTGGCCGAGAAGCAGGTTCTGCTCATACCCGAGATTGAGCAGCGATCCTATGCTCAGGATGAACAGAAGTACGATAGTCGGCATGATGCTGGGCAGCGTGATGTATTTGACACTGCCCCAGCGGGTGATCCCGTCCACAGCGCCGGCCTCATACAGGCTCTGGTCTATGCCGGCGATAGCGGACATGTACAGTATCGTATTCCAGCCAAGCCCTTTCCAGATATCCAGGAACGTGCGCAGGCCCCAGAAGTATCTGCCCTCCGTGAGGAACGGCACAGGCTTCTCGGCAAGGCCTGTTTTTATAAGGACTTCGTTCACGACGCCTTCGGAATTGAGAAGGGAGATCGCCAGCGAAGCCACCACGACCCAGGAGATGAAATACGGCAGGTAGGAGATCGTCTGCACCACTTTTTTGAAGGTGCCCTGCCGGAGCTCATCCAGCATGAGCGCAAGGATGATCGGCATCACAAAGCCGACCGTCATGTTCAGGCCGCTGAGCACGAGGGTATTGCGGATGATCTTGATCGTATCCCGGGATTTGAAGAAAGCCTGGAAATGCTTGAGGCCCACAAAACGCGACCAGGACAGCTGCCTGCCCGGCGTATAATCAAAAAACGCGTACGTGATGCCATAGATGGGCATGAGAAAAAAGAGTACCCAGAAGGCTATGAAAAGGAGCGTCCAGAACCAAAGCTCCTTCTCCCCTTTCCATCTCTGAAGAAGGGTCTTCCTGTGCTTTTTCCCGATATTCTGCACCTTTCAGCCTCCTCCCCGTGAATGAACGGCGGCTCTGTCGGAAATGTCGGTCCCGGTTACAAAAGAGCATCTTCTTTTAACTTTTTTATTATCATAACGCATTCCGGCTTTTTTTTCAAGGGCGGCAGCTTTTTTGAGGGATAACCGGCTGCCGGCGGGTAAGGAAATGATCCTTCTGAGAGGATACTCAGACACGCGCGTCAGGCCCTGGGATCCGCATAACCCCTGCTCCCGTAGAGGAACAGGGGTCACATCCTGAACGCTTCCTGTGCGGATATGCTTGTATTTATGCGAGATCCCGGCCGTTTGATGCGATCACTTTTTTGTACCAGGCAAAGGAATCCTTACGGATGCGGGCAAAGCTGCCCCTGCCGTCATCATCCCTGTCCACGTAGACAAAGCCGTACCTCTTGCGCATTTCCCCGGTAGAGAGGCTTGTCAGATCGATGCAGCCCCACATCGTATATCCCATGAGGTCCACCCCTTCATCCACGGCCTTTCCCATTTCCGCGATATGCGCGCGCAGGTAATCGATGCGGTAGTCGTCGTGTACAGAGCCGTCTTCCGTTACCGTATCTTCCGCGCCGAGTCCGTTTTCGACGATCATCAGCGGGATACGGTAGCGGTCGTACACTGCCTTCAGATAGTAACGCAGCCCTTCCGGATCGATCTGCCAGCCCCAGGCGCTGGAAGCGAGATAGGGGTTCTTTATCCCGCCGAACAGATTGCCGGCGGACTTCATTTGCTCCGGATCGGTGCTCACGCAGGAGGACATGTAATAGGAGAAGGAATAATAATCCACAGTGCCCTTTTTGAGTATCTCACGGTCCTCCGGCGTGATATCCGGCGCGGCGCCCGTCTCGCGCCACCAGGCTTCGGCAAAGGCCGGGTAGTCGCCGCGCACCTGCACGTCACCGCAGTAAAAATTGCCTATGTCCATGCGTTTCTGCGCTTCCAGCACATCCTTCGGGTTCGGGGAATACGGGTAGGAAACGGTGCCTGCGATCATGCAGCCTATCCTGTTCTCCGGATCGATCCCGTGGCCGAGCGCCACTGCCTTCGCGCTGGCGACGAACTGATGATGCAGCGCCTGCAGACGGTCCTTCTGCGTAAACTTCTTTTCGGGATCAAAGCCCAGGCTCAGGGTATCGCCGAAAGAGAACGTACCGGCATTGATCTCGTTGAACGTGATCCAGAGGCGCACTTCACCGCGGAATTCGGTGAACAGCGTCTCGCAGTATTTCAGGTACAGGTCGATCGTCCTGCGGGACAGCCAGCCGTTATACTTCTGCGTAAGTATATAGGGTACATCGTAATGCGCGATCGTCACCAGGGGTTCGATCCCCTTTTCGCGCAGCGCGCGGAAGACCCTGTGATAAAAAGCGATGCCTTCGGGATTGGGCGTATCGGATTCCGGATCGGGGTAGATGCGTGTCCAGTTCACGCTCAGCCGGAAGCACGTAAAGCCCATTTCCGCCATGAGATCGATATCCTCCTGCCAATGATGGTAGAAATCCACCGCTTCATGGCTGGGATACCAGGTCCCCTCCTCTATCTCCTTCGTATAGCGCCTGGGTGACGTACGGCTGCCGCCCGTCAGGTGATCAAACAGGCTCTCACTCTTTCCATCTTCCTTCCAGGCGCCTTCGTACTGGTTCGCGGCCGTCGCGCCGCCCCAAAGAAAATCCTTGCGAAAACTCATCTTGATGCGATCCTCCTATCCTTGTTTTGGTGTGTCCGGCAAAATACCGTTTTGCTGCATACTGCAATTACGTACAATGCAGCGCTTTACGAGGAAAAAAATCATCATTCCCCGCAATAGTAGGAATAGTCGTAGCCTTCATCCTTCTCCCGTCTGACCGGAAGCACGCGCAGATGCACCAGCGCATTCTTTTCCATCTCCAGCCGGATGACCGCAGTCCCCTCGCGTACCTGGGCAGCGAGTGTTTCCGCAGCAGGCTGTCCGGCCGCGCGAAGGAAAGAGAGCTGTTCGGGATCAAGATCGGCAGGTTCTCCCATCTCATGCCATGCCCGCAGCGGGTTGCATGTCTTTTCGTCGACCCGTTCCATGAGCGCCGCAGCTTCCCCCTCCATGGGGAGGCAGAGCGTTATCTCAAGATCGCGGTCACCATCCTCGCAGAGGTTCCACAGGACGCCTTCATAGCCTCCGTCTTCCCTGCGCACAAGCACGGCGCAGTCGTCCCGGTATACGGGTTCCCCCTGCAGCTTCGAAAAGAATGTGAAAGCCCATAATGTCGGCTTGGGGATCAGGCCGTTCGCCATCATGCCGAAGCCGCCGTGGAAGGGACGGGAGGGGATCCCCTGTTCCTCAAATACGTCGCCGAACGTCCAGTAGCTGTAACCGTCCGCGACATCGCCGAGACTGCCCAGGAGTGCAGCGCTCGTCACCGCGTTCAGGTTGGTATCGTGTATCGGGCAGAAAGGGCTGTAGCTGGTATTGAATTCCGTTTTGTACATGGGTATGCCGCGGTATTCCGGAAAGCTGTCTATGATCCGGCGCGATTCGCACATCTCAGCGATAAGATCCTTAACAGGCGACATGCGGTGATACAGATAGCGGCCGCGGCGTTCGGGCGTCTGGGCCATATAGGCGTGGCGGGTGACGAAATCGACCGGCACTTTCTCATCGCGGCAGAAGGCGAGGAGATCCGCGATCCATTCCTGGCTGCCCGTGCCTCCGCAGATCGCGGGGCCGCCGACCCTCATATCCGGCAGGACGTCCTTTACGGCCCCAACCGTCGCCCGGTAGAGCTCCAGATACTTCTTTTTATCCGCGTTTTCCCAGAAACCGGGCAGGTTCGGCTCGTTCCAGATCTCACACGGCCAGTCTGAGACCTCTTTTTTCCCGTAGCGGCGCGCCAGGTGTGCAAGCGTCGCCCGGACGAGCGCTGTCCATTCGTCCAGCTCCCGCGGCGGCGCCGTATGCGCATTCCAGTAAAACAGGGTATTCGGGCTGTCCGTCAGCGCGGCAGGCATGAAGCCCAGCTCCAGGAACGGTCGCAGCCCGCAGTCAAGATAGGCATCCATCACGCGGTCCAGGTAGGTAAAGCAGTATTCCGTACGGCGCCTGCCCTCCCCGTCCGTATGCACCCGGCATATCCCCATCTGATCGCTGAAAATGCCGTGACCCCGGATATACCGGAAATGGCACAGCTCCTGTACGGCGCGCAGCTGCCGCTGATACTCCCCGTGCAGGGCAAGATCCAGCCTTCCCGTGCCGACGCACAGGCGCGTCAGGTTACGGAACTGCGCACTGTCGCCGGCACGGACCGAAATGCGTTTCTCCACCGTTTTCATCGTCCATCTTCCTTTTCTCTTTCGTATTTATCCACATCAAATACCAGTATCTGCCCGTGCGGGAGGCGCGCCTCTGCCGTACGCACGCCCTGCGCTTTTCCCGCATCCGCGGGCATCGCGCTTTCCAGTGCCTCATCCGTCAAGCCCTGCGCGAAGTCCCTTACCATGTCCCGTTCCGTCAGAAGGAAGCTGTGGGGGCAGAGCACATAGCGGAAAGGGTGTTCGAGCATTGCGTGAAGAGATCTGATGTACTCACCGACAGGCAGCGCTTCCTCAAAGAACAGCCATGTGCACGGATTCCAGTTGTCCCCTGTCAGCATCAGGCTTCTCTCCGGCACAAACACCACACAGGAGCCCGGCGTATGGCCCGGAAGGTGCACTACCCTCGCCCTCATATCCCCCAGATCGATATCGCACGGGAGGAGGCTGCGCGGCTCCGGCAGCTTCCTCCGCAGGTATTCATCCTCTTGTATTCTGATGCCCTTCCCGCGCGCGTTCGCGATCACCTTACGGCGCTGTTCTTCGCCCGTATACTTTTCGTAAACCGGCATGTCCAGAGGGTGCAGGCATACATCCTCGAACCATCCCGCGCCAAGGGCGTGATCGTGGTGTCCGTGCGTCAGCAGGACCGTAAGCGGCCTGTCCGTCAGATCGCGCACAAGTGCTCCCACATCCTCAAAGCCATAGCCCGTATCCACGAGCAAGGCCTGTTTGCTGCCTGTCAAAAGCGTCATGCATACGCCCAGCGCATCCTCGATATGATATACTCCCGGCAGATATTCCGCCGTACGGAACGCCATCCTGTGCACCTCCTCCCGGCAGATGCCGCATTTTTCCCGAGGCAGAGAGATCCGCCCGGTCGAGTCTTATTTTAAACGACATCGGCTCAAATGGCAACAAATCTCTTTGGTAAAGCCGTTTCGGCCGCCGTCATGTCTTTTCCGGGCCTTTATCCCTTTCCCGTTCATATCACCGGATCGAAAAAACGGAGCCTTCTGTCCCGAAGACTCCGTTTGTCTGGCCATGCGGACCGTATGATCACAAAAGGCGTTTGATCAGATCGTTCGAAAACATTCACGCTTTCACCGGCCTGGAGGCCGGACGCTCCTTGGCCTTATCCGCTTCAGAGGCGTTCTTACGCGCCTCGGCCTTATCTTGCGCCATCTCCTCCACCGTCTTGGTATGCAGGCGGGCAGCGCCTTTGGTAACGATCGGCGGTATGAGCGTCCCTTTGCGTTCCGCATCCGCCCAGCGCGCCTTTGCCCTTCCGATCTCCTCGGCATACTGGGGCAGCCATTCCGCTTCCTCGATCAGCATCTCATCGACCAACTGCCAGATCGCGTTCGGATCGCACACGGCGCCGGTAAGGGGATCCATCATCATCGCCTGGCGCAATAGATTGATATCCCCGTGTGCCCCCGCTTCCACAGCCAGCTTCTGCACGGTGATATTGCTCTGGCAGCACGCCGCGCAGCCAAGAGGCAGATCGCCTATCTGCGGTATATTGATGCCGTGCGTATCCACATACCCGGGCACCTCGACCACGCATTCATAGGGCAGGTTGGTGATGCAGCCCCGGTTCATCACATTGAAGTGGCCCCGATAGATACGCCCTGTCTCAAGGCTTTCGATGATGTAGCTGCCGTGCTCGCTGCTGCGCTCCTCCGGCACGAACTTCTTCGGCGGTTCCTTCAGCCAGTTCGGGAAATCCGTCTCGAACCAGTTGCGGCCCTCCGTGCATACGCGCAGATATCCGCCCGTTTCGCCGTTGATCCACACGCCCAGGTCGATCCAATCCATGATCTTGTCGGTATGCTTTCTGTACCAGGGCACATACTCGCTCAGGTGCCCGTTTGATTCCGTACTGAAGTATCCGAAGCGCTTCATCATATCGATGTGCACCTTTTCTGTCTGGGCGATCTCGGGATCCGCCATGAGAGCATCCAGAAGCTTTCCGTTCAGCTCCTCGCCGTTATGCTTGATCGAGATATACCACGTCATATGGTTGATGCCTGCGCAGATGATATCGATCTCTTCCGGCTTGTACCCGAGCGCTTTCGCGATCAGACGATGCCCGCCCTGCACGCCATGGCAAAGGCCGACGGTATTCACCTTGCCGTATTTGAGGCAGTACCACGTCACCATGGCGTTGGGGTTGGAATAGTTGAGCAAAAGGCACCCCGGCTCACAGACCTCGCGGATATCGCGGCACAGGCCTTCCAGGAAGGCGATATCGCGCTGCGCGTACATGATGCCGCCGGCGCATAGGGTATCGCCGACGCATTGGTCAATACCGTATTTGAGCGGTATCTCGACATCCTTCGTAAAAGCCTCCAGCATGCCGATGCGCACGCAGTTCACCACGTATTTCGCCCCTTTAAAGGCTTCCCTGCGGTCAAGCGTGGCATGGATCCTGATATCCAGCCCGTTCGCCTCGATATCACGCTGGCACAGCTGCGTGACCATATCCAGGTTATGCTTATTGATATCCGTAAACGCTATCTCCGAGTGCCGTAGTTCCGGTACGGTCAGGATGTCCGAGAGCAGACGCCTCGTAAAGCCGATGGATCCCGCTCCGATAAATGCGATCTTCATGAAAACACAGCCTTTCCGATAGAATATCAGCTTCATCTGATCGACTATATTATAAACGATGGCGGTCCAAACGGCAACAATCCCCAAAGCAGGCATACTTTTCGCGCCGATCCGGAAATTTTGTTGTCAAATCTGCAGGACTGTGATATGATTTCATCGCTTTTCAGGCCTGTGATAAGCAGAAAAGCCATTTTGATCCGTTTGTGCCGCTGCGGCGGGGAGGATATGGAAGTTGTTTTCAGATGATCGGGAAGGTTTCGTCTCCATCGGTGAAGTGATCCCCGATGTGATGCTTGAGATCCGTTATTATTCCACCTTCAACTTCATCGGCGACCGCATCGAAGGCTATGACCGGCCGGCAGCGCTCCTGACCAAGGAAGCGGCTGCCCGTTTGCGGGAAGTCAGCGATGAGATGACCTTGCGCGGCTATCGCCNNGACGACGTGATGGCACAGGGCTATCGTCTGAAGATATACGATGCCTACAGGCCGCAGAAGGCTGTCGATCATTTCATGCGCTGGGCAAAGGACCCGGCCGATACCCGCATGAAGCCATACTTTTACCCCGATCTCGATAAGGCCGACCTGATCCCCAAAGGCTATATCGCCGCGCATTCCGGCCACAGCCGGGGCAGCACGGTAGACCTGACCCTCTTTGATATGCGCGCGCACAAAGACCTCGATATGGGAGGCCCTTTTGACTTTTTCGGAGAAGTCAGCCATCCCGACTGCCAAAGCATAACAAAGGAGCAGTATGCAAACCGCATGCTGCTCCGCAATGCCATGCTCCGCCGCGGATTCCTGTCCATCCGGGAGGAATGGTGGCATTTTACCCTCGCGGATGAGCCTTACCCGGATACGTATTTCACCTTTCCCGTCCGTTTCGGCGCATCCCGCTGAAGATCAGACAGATTCCCGCTTGAGTACTTTTTTACCTCTTTTCTGTCATATCAAAGCGCCCGGCAAACCGCGTATGCCCCGATGCGCACACCGACTCGATCTGGTCATCCGTGATCCCCGAATCATCCTCCACCTCGATCGCATAATGGTAAACACCCAAGGCGCTGCCTTCGGGTCTGTCGTGAAGCGCGACCAGCTCCAGCCCGGCATCCCGTATCGCGGCGATGACATCGTCGATCAGGCTGCCTTCGCAGGTCGTCACGAACACCGCGCGCGTCAACGCCTCCTCCAAGGGCTCTCGGGAAAGGATATAAAAGCGGGTCTTGTTGGCATCTGTGATCTGCACATTCTCCGCCAGTACCTCGAGGCCGTACAGCGCTGCGGCGCCCGGCGCCGCGACCGCGGCAATGGACTTATCCTGCCGCTCGGCCGTATAACTTGCCGCGGCAGCGGTAGAGGACATCTCCATCGTTACGGCATCCGGAAGGTTTGCCGCCCGCCAGGCGGCGCTCTGCGTCAACCCCTGCGCATGGGAGCATACTGTTTTTATATCTGAAAGCGCGGCGCCGGGCACGCCCATCAAAGTCTGGCTGATAGGCAGCACTACCTCGCCCACGACATAAACACCTTCCGCCGCGATCAGGGCATCCAGGTAATTTACCACTGCACCTCCCAGGGTATTTTCCTGCGGGATGACGGCGTGATCCGCCCTGCCCTCCAGTACATCCGCGATCGCTTCATTTACCGTTTCGCGCGGGAGCAGTATCTCACCGTTTTCGAAGAAGTATTGAGCGGCCTCCTCGGTATAGGTACCTTCCGGCCCAAGATAGCTGACCAGAACATCATCCCGTCCGTCCTGCGCATATGCTGCCGATGCAAAAGCAATAGCCAGTACCAATATCGCAGCCGCAGCGCGTTTTTTCATGTCTTTCCCTCCGGATAATTTACAGGTATCTGTTCTTTCGTTCCCTGCTTATGCAGCATCGGCAGGATCCGCATCCCAAAGGATGACATCATCACCGTATATCGTCTCAAACTCATCCCGCATGGATACCGTCTCAATGCCGCGGCTTTCGCATTCCTCCATGAACTTCGCCGCTTCTTCCGGGTCGCCATAGTCCCGTTCCGCGTCATCGCAGAGCAGCATGTACGCCTTCCCGCCGTGCTGCATGCAGTATTCCGCCATGGCAAGGTCTCCGGAGCTGTTGCCGAACACCAGCCGAGGCGCAAGCCCTATCTCATCGATGATCGAAAACACCTTGTTGGTCCGTTGGTTCTTCACGAGCAGGTTCCCTTCCAGGAGCACCTCATCGTCCTTCGAATACTGATAGCTGCGGCCTTCCTTCTCCCCCTGGTTCGCCGCCTCCAGCGAGAATGTGCTGCCTATCACGCAGTAAGGCGGCACCCACGCGCCAAGCTTATCGCCCATCAGCTCCCGCACCATGCTGCGCTCCGACCCGCTTGAGACAAATACGGTAAAACCGTTATCGTACAGATACCGCACAAGCTCCGTCATGGGCAGAAAGAATCCTTCCCCATATGTCATGCCGGTAAAGCCCCAGGCAGGCTCTTCCATAAGCTCCCTCACGTACGCCCTGTATTCCTCCACCGTCATCCCGGCGAAGCACTCTGCGGTCATCTGCGCCGTAGAACGCGGGGAATCAGGCTCCGGATAACCGCCCAGCAGCGCTTCCTCCAATTGAGAAGCATAGCGCCTGGTATCCTCATCGGCAGTATAGCGGGGATCATGCAGTGCTCTGCGCAGGAACAGGCAATTATCAAAATATGTCGGGAACCGTTCTGCGTAAAGAGTTCCGTCAAAATCAAAAACGGCAATGCGTTCGGAAGGCGCTGCGTACATATCGGATCCTTCAGCCGTCACGCTGCGCACATAGTCCATGATCGAAGCGGCTGCCGGAGATCCTTCCTTCCAGAAAGGGATCGTCTGCCCATCTCGGGCAGCAAACGCATCAATTCGCGCTTTCACATTTTCCTGCAGGTTTCTGAAAAAAAGCTGATAATCGTAGATATGATACGCGCCTTCCGGGAGCCCCGGCACGACGGGCGGATAATCCGCAGGGTCGATATCGGTCACCTTTACGACCCCCCGCGCCTCATCGATATAGCAGCCGCACAGCTGCGCTTCTTCCCTTTTGATCTCTCCGGAGTATCTGGTAAAGCATGCGCCGAGATTCTCTGACTTATCCGCGGGCGTGCCGTCCGTCACCCAGTTCAGGGGATTGATGGTAAAAGCCCTCTGCCCCGCGGGATTGATGAGCGTCTCCTCGACCTCCGGGGCTTCGCAGTCAAAGCTGATGACGGTCCCCACATCATCGGCAGCTTTTGCCGGCCTTATCTGCGGGAAAGCGTCCACCATCTCCTGCGTGCAGCGCCAGCCTATGGCGTAAACGGCAACCAGCCGATCGTACAGCTCTTCATCGCCGAAGTATTCCTCCAGCAGCCTGTAACACATATCCGCTCCTTGCGAAAAGCCCGCAAGCACGATAGGCCTTCCGCCGTTCTCATTCTCAAGATACCAGGAGAAAGCCGCTGAGATATCGCTGTAAGCCAGACGCAGATACGGTTCCCGTTCTTCGGCGTCCAGCGTGTATACCTTCATAGCCGCCTGGCGGTAGTACGGCGCGTACATCCGGGTACACCCTTCATAGATCCCCCGCTCCATGTTCAACGCTCCGAGAAAGCTCCCCTTTGTCTCCTCGTCATCCATGGACATGTTGAACTCGTCCTTCATGTCCACCGTCGGGCAGATCAGGAAGAGATCGGCTTCCTTATCTTCCCCTATGGCGTAATAAGCCCAGTGCTCCGCCTGAGAGTAGTCTTCCCCTGCTGCCGGATCCGCAGCACCTGCACTGAGCGCACCTGCCGGAAAGGCAAGCGCCAGAACCAAAGCCAGCACAGCTGCGATCGATCTTTTTATCCTTATAGTCCCGGCCATCGTTTCTCCCTCCCTCAAACTGACGGTGTCCCCTTCTGTCAGGATCTGCGCGTTTCCAGCCGTCTCCATATATACGATGTGATCCTGTGCGCCAGCACACCCAGGGCCATCCCCAGCGCCATCCCGAAGAGGACATCCGTAGGAAAGTGCAGGAACAGGTACAACCGGCTGAAGGCGATCAGCGCAGCGGCTGTATAAGCGGCAGCGCCTGCCTTCCTGAACCGCAGAAAGACAGCCGTTGCCGCCCCAAAGGCCCATGCGGAATGCGTCGAAGGAAAGGACGAGCTGGAAGGACGGGCTACCAACAGTTCAAACGCCTGGTCCACCTGACAGGGGCGGGGTCGGGACACAAGGTACTTGAGCCCATACTGTCCGATCAGGAATGCCCCGATGTAAGCGATCAGCACGGCAGCACCTGTCCTGCGCGTCTTTTTGAAAAGAAGCATGAGCGCGGCGGCGATGACCCATATCTGGCCATAGGAACCCGCTGTTTTCGTGATCGCCAGAAAAAAACTGTCCAGTAGCGGCGTACGGGGTATGGAATAAAGGAATGAGAGCTCCACGGATATCGCACCTCCTCTACTTTTTCCCGAACAGCAGGCCGAAGCTGCCGCCTTGCCCGTCAAGGGCGCTGGTCCTTGCGAAAGCCATGGCGGCAACAAACAGGAGATCCAGGTTTTTTTCCCTCGTCTGTATGCGGAAGAAGCCCCTGGCCGGTATCAGGTTCGCAAGCTTGCTCCTGCCTGAGGCATCCTCCTCATGCACATGCACGCTGCTGCTCTGCATAAGAGCGATCTCTTCCCCATCCCGGAATACGCGGAACTGAGGCCAGAGCGGTTTTCCCTCCATAAAACTCGATTCGATCGTGACGCCGTTCCGCTTAAGATGCTTCCAGATGTCTTCCCCGTCGAATTTGAAGCCTGAATGATTGTCGATCAGTATCGAACTGTACTCCGTGTTGATCTCATGGCCCACCTGATGGGGCGTTGTCGTGCCCTTCTCATGATCGATAAGATCCATACCGGTAGCGCTTACCAGCGTGAACTTTGTGACCTTGGCCTCATAGAGCACATTCCTGCCCGCGTCCTCGAGCCTGTGGCCTACCTTCGCCGTACCGGTATCGGTCAGGAAATACAATTCACGCATTTCCCCTTTGACAGACGGCGCATAGGAAGCATCAGACTTGCCCGATCCGCTGCCGCCGTTATCCTTCCTGAAAAAATTGCCGAATAATCCCATGAGAGTTCCTCCTTATCCAAGCCTGCCTGACAGCAGGAAATGTATTACTGTTCCCGTTTTCCCTTCACAAGGAGCACGGATGCGCCGATAACAGCCGCGCTGCCCGCGATGATGCTGATGATCGGCACCAATTTCCCCGGCTGACAGATCGCCTCCGGATTGTCAGGGTTATAGAGGATGTCGATCTCCTTGCCCACAGCGAAATCGTCCAATTTCTTGCCCACGTCGGAGACGTAGTCTTTGCCGTCGACCGTGTACCCGACCATGACCTCCCATGTGTCGGTTTCGTTTGAATC
>DBXA01000086.1:20521-20659 GCA_002309235.1 Christensenella sp. UBA1224
AAGGTATCATCCTGCCGGATGCCGATCACGCCGGTCACGATGAAAAACAAGCCCATGAGTATGAGACCAACCTTATACAGGCGCTTCAGAGTTTCAGAAAGCCTTGTCATCGGAAAAACCTTCCTTCATAAACTTTGC
>DBXA01000064.1 GCA_002309235.1 Christensenella sp. UBA1224
GTTTTCGCCGTTTCGAGTTCATCCGCGACCGTTGCCGCATCCGCAAGCTGAGCTGTCAGATCGTCGATCGTGGTCTTCGCGTCTTCGAGATCTGTCGCGACCGTTGCCGCATCCTCAAGCTGAGCAGTCAGATCGGCGATCGTGGTGTTCGCTGTATCGAGTTCATCCAGTTTATCCGTCAGCTCCTGCTGAAGGGTCTCAAGTTCTGTCGCCGATTCCGAAGCCGATGTTTCAAACGCGGCGAGTTTTTCTTCCGCTTCCTTCAAAGATGTCTGAAGGGTAGTTACAGTGGAGTTGGCCTTCGCCAATTCATCTTTTGTGTTGTTGTTGCCTACAGCGGAAACTATCGCAAATACCAAAGCCGCAACAAGCAATACTGCAAGGACGATACCGGATTTCTTCATCGTGATTCCTCCCTTTATATTATTGAAAAGGTTGTCATTGCAAGACATAATTGATTCTACCATTTATCGTTAAGATAGTCAATCATATTGAATGATATTGAATAATAACAAACGTTGTGTATAATATATTGACTGCAATCATACCAAATCCAGTCTTTTCGGGGGTATATATGCCTAAAAAAAGGAGCATCCAGGGGAAGCGTTCTGCGACAAGAAAAAAAGTTCAGCCTCAACGTGCGCCAAAGTCGGTAAAAAGGGATGTAATAGGCATCCTGCTCGTAGCTGTCGGCGTTCTTTCCGTATATTTTGTTCTCAATTCCTCCGTTACAGGAGCCGGCCTTGCCATACGCAGATTCCTTCGGGGGATCGCAGGGGATCTTTCTTTCCTGATATCACTCATCCTCTTATGGCTCGGCCTGGTCTTTTGCCTGTCATCAGGCGGCCGTACCGTCAGAAAAGGGCACGTACCGCTCGTGATACTCCTGTTCATACTGCTCTTGGGGTTTATCGAATTATTCTCCGTAGAAACCGTCAACAACCGGCTTTCTTACCACACTTACGGAAATGCTCTCATGGAAGCATACAGGCTCGAGAGCGGTGCCGGTCTTTTAGGCATGCTCACCGCCTGGCTCCTGTGCAGAACGCTGGGACTTGGCATATTCGCTTCCATCATCATTTATATCGCACTGTTCACCCTCATACTCGTACTGCTCAGGAAGATCTCACTGGACAGGCTTCGTGAAAAAACCGAAGCCGGGATAAGCCAGGTACAGGAAAAAGTGAGGACTATCGCCGAAGAGCGAAAGAACAGGCAAGCCGCCTATCCTTCCGGTTCCCGTTATGAGGACGAAGCTAAGACCGTCATTCCAACTGTCGCCCCCCGCAGGTCCGGCAGACGCAGCGCCGATCCGACGGAGACAGCAGAAGAAACGTATGCCCTTCATGCGAACAGCACTGGCAAAAAGAAGACCGCCGTATCGTTTGATGATCTCGCCGTAGAAAGTGAAGCAGACCTGTCTTCGCCTGTCCAGCGCGGTCTTAAGGCTTCGATCGAGGCAAGAAAGCGCGCTTCCGTACAGGACAGGAGCACCGCCGGTTCCGGTGAATCCGTCTTCGGGAAAGCGCCCGAAAGCGGCCTTTCTTCCTGGAGGACCATGCAGGAAAACAACAGCGAAGATATCCCGGTAGATATCCCCGATATCACAAAGACAAAGAGCATCGACATATTCCTGACTGAAAAGAACGGGACAGGTGAAGCACCCGACGAAGAAGACCGCGCACCCGCTGCCGGCAGTTACCGGAAAGAAGCGAGCAGTCGTAAACCATCCGGAGAACAAGGCTCCATTTTTACGGACAGCAGCCGCATCTCAGTTCCCGCCGCTGACACAGGCAGTCGGGATCCAGAGCCAAAAGTCACCGCGGCGGACAAAGGCATCGCCTATGAAGCGCCTATGCCGATCTACAGCTATCCTCCGGTGGAACTCCTATCCCGCGGGCGCCCCGGAGACAGACAGATCAACAACCAGGCCGATGCGGAAAAAGGCCGCAAGCTGGTCGAAATACTCAAATCCTTCAATATTGAGACCACGCTCATCGGCATACTGCACGGTCCAAGCGTAACTTTATATGAATTAGCGCCTGCTCCCGGCGTAAAGGTGAGCCGCATCACGAACCTTGTAGACGATATCGCGCTGGGCCTTGCCGCAAAATCCGTCAGGATCGAAGCACCGATCCCCGGAAAATCAGCTGTCGGCGTAGAGGTTCCCAATGAGAAGAGGGAATCCGTACCGCTCCGTGACGTACTTGAAAGCGAAGAAGCAAAAGCGGTATCCTCCAGGATAGCAGCCGGTATCGGCCGCGACAACAACGGCAATTATATCATCTGCGATATCGCGAAAATGCCCCATCTGCTCATAGCCGGATCCACCGGTTCAGGAAAATCCGTCTGCATCAACTGTATCATCTGTTCCATACTTTACAGGGCAACACCGGAAGAAGTCAGGCTGATACTGATAGACCCCAAAAAGGTCGAGCTCTCGGTTTATAATACGATCCCCCATCTTCTTGTGCCCGTCGTGAGCGATCCCAAGAAAGCCGCAGGCGCGCTTGAATGGGTCGTTACCGAGATGGAGCAAAGATATGAAAAATTCAAGGAAGTCGGAGCAAGAGATCTGAGAGGCTATAATAAGAAGCTTCCCGAAGGCGAAAAGCCGATGCCGCAGATCGTCGTCATCATCGATGAGCTCGCCGATCTCATGATGGTCGCTCCTATCGATATCGAAGATGCTATATGCCGTATCGCACAGCTCGCCCGCGCATGCGGCATACACCTTGTCATCGCGACGCAGAGGCCCTCCGTGAACGTCATCACGGGTCTCATCAAGGCGAACATCGCTTCCAGGATCGCCTTTACAGTCGCATCCTTCGTTGACAGCCGCACGATACTTGACTACGGCGGAGCGGAAAAGCTCCTGATGCGCGGTGATATGCTGTATGCGCCTTCCGGTATCGCAAAGCCCCTGCGCGTGCAAGGCGCATGGATAGACGATGATGAAGTCGCATCCGTCGTATCCTATATCAGCAGACATCAATCCACCGATTATAACGAAGACCTTGCGGAAAAGCTGGATAAGGCAGAGCTCTCAGACGCGGAAAAGGCAGCGGAGGAATCCGATTCGGACTGCGATCCCCTCCTTGCCGAATCCATCGAAGCCGCCATCGCCGCAGGCGAGATCTCCGTTTCCATGCTGCAGAGAAAGTTCCGTATCGGCTATGCAAGAGCCGGAAGGATCGTCGATGAGATGACAAAGCGAGGCATCATAAGCGAAAAGGACGGATCCAAGCCGCGCGCGGTACTGATCACCACAGAACAATTTCACGAAATGTTTGGCGAAAACCGTTAGGAGTCGATTATGAACAAAACCGTCGGTATGATCTCCCTGGGCTGTGCAAAGAACCGGTACGATTCCGAAAGCATGCTGGGTGTGCTTTCGAACGCCGGGTGGACTATCGTAAACAAGCCGGAGGATGCGTATCTTCTTATCATAAATACCTGCGGCTTCATCGAGAGCGCAAAGAGCGAATCTATCTCAACGATACTCGAATATGCCGATATGCGTGAGAGAACCGGGATGCCCGAAAAGATCCTCGTCACCGGCTGTCTCTCTCAAAGATATCCCGTGGAGCTTTACGAGGAGATCCCCGAGGTCGACGGCTTTCTCGGTGTTGCCCAGTACGACAAACTGCTCGAAACGATAAACGATATCGAAAATGCAGGCCGTCCCCAGCACTACGAATGCCAGCACCTTTTCCCTGAGGTCAAACGCGTACTCACGACACCGAAATGGTCCTCTTACATCAAGATATCCGACGGATGCGATAACAGATGCACCTTCTGCGCGATCCCTCTTATTCGCGGCAGGTATCATTCACGGCCGTATGGCGATATCGTCGCTGAAGCAAAGTCTCTTGCGCATGACGGCGTAACGGAGATAACGCTCATCGCACAGGATACATCCCGATACGGTACCGATATGGGCGGAAAAACTCTGCTCGCATCCCTCATGCGGGACATACACGATATCGAAGGCATCAAATGGCTCCGCGTGCTCTACTGCTACCCGGATACCGTAAACGAAGAGCTTTTAGACACCATCGCAGACCTTCCCAAAGCTTGCCGCTATCTGGATCTTCCTCTTCAGCATATCAATGACTATCTTCTGAAAAGAATGAACCGCAGAGGTGATTCCGAGACGATCCGCAATGTGATCCGCATGTGCAAAGAGCGGGCCATCAGCATCAGGACCACCTTTATCGTCGGCTTCCCGGGAGAGACCGAGGAGATGTTCCGGGAGCTTATGGATTTTGTCCGTGAGACCCGTTTTGATAAGCTGGGTGCCTTTGCTTATTCACCGGAGGAAGGCACGGCAGNNACAGCTGCCGTTATGCCCGATCAGATCCCGGAAGAGATCAAGCAGCAGCGCTATGACAGGCTCATGCGCCTTCAGCAGGGGATATCCCGCGAAAACCTGCGCAAAAGGCTCGGAAGTGTATGCGAGGTGCTGTGCGAAGGCCGCGATAAGCACGCAAGATACATCGGACGCAGCGAATTTGAAGCACCGGAGGTTGACGGCCTGATCCATTTTACATCCGAAAAGCCTTTGAATCCCGGAGAATACGTCAATGTTCGCATACTTGCCGGCAAAGCCTACGATCTGATCGGGGAGGCGCTTTGATTTGAACCTGCCGAATAAGCTTACGATATCCCGGATCATACTCGTTCCCCTCATCTGTGCCGCTATGGCCATACCGACCGAGGCAAAGTATGTCTCCTGCGTCCTCTTCATCCTGGCTGCGATAACGGATTATGCCGACGGTCATCTTGCAAGATCCCGGGGGCTTATCACAGATTTCGGCAAGTTCCTCGACCCTATCGCCGATAAGCTGCTCGTCATATGTCCGATGATCATCCTCATACAGTTAGGCCGCTATCCTGCATGGATGTGCGCCGTAACCGTCGCAAGGGAGCTGACGGTCAGCGGTTTTCGCTTACTGGCAGCGCTGAAGGACAGAGTGATAGCTGCGGATAAGCTCGGCAAATATAAAACCACCTTTCAGATGCTTTCGGTCATCAGCATGCTTCTCATCGGCAGCGGCTCTTTCCTTTTTATACCGCTCATCCTGAACTGGATCAGCCTTCTGCTCTGCGTCATATCGGGGGGCATGTATTTGTTCATCAACCGCGATATATTAGCAACTGAAAACACGCAGACAACACCAGAAGAAAAAGATCCGTGATCCGGAACCGCGCGGGGATCTCTTACGTCAAAACATCAAAGGAGATGAGAGGATGCCCTTTGCCAGACACGCTTACGCAAAGATCAACTGGGGCCTTCTTGTCGGCAGGCGCATGGAAAACGGCTATCACTCGCTCGATATGCTCATGCAGAGCATTTCGCTGTGCGACGATCTTTCTTGTGAACCCGCTCCTTCCGATATTTCGATCAGCGCCCAGGGGATACAAGTGCCTTCAGACAGCAGCAATCTCATCTGGAAAGCGGCTGAACGGATGCGTGAGGTATGCCGTACGGATAAAGGTGTGACATTTCATCTCGTCAAACGCATCCCGACAGGCGCAGGGCTCGGCGGCGGAAGTGCGGATTGTGCTGCCGCTCTGAAGCTCTTAAGAGAAATGTGGAAACCGGATCTTCCCGATGAAGTCCTATACGATATCGGCGCAGAGCTTGGCGCGGACGTCCCTTACTGTCTGTATGAAAAGCCGGCAAGAGTAAAGGGTTTTGGGGAGATGATAGAACCTTCCGATCTGCCTTCCGGGCTTCATATCGTCGTCCTGAAACGATGCGAAGGGATACCGACCGGCAAAATATTTCAACTGTATGACAAAAATATTTATAATAAATACGTAAAAACACTTGACATCGCCGAAAAATCGTTGTCTAATTGTAATTGGGATGAATTTGGCAGAAATGTCTGCAACGATCTCTTTGAGCCCGCCTGTTTTTTGATGCCTGGCATCAGGGCTGATATACAGGCGCTTGATGACTTAGGTTCGCTGTTTACGGCTATGAGCGGCAGCGGATCAGCGGTTTTCGGCGTATTCGGGGATGAAGAGACATGCCGCAAAGCTGCCGCAGAAACAGGCGGCATTGCCGCAGTGACATTGTAAAAATTGTTATTAAGATAAGGGAGGATCCTGACATGCGCAATTACAAATCTATCCTGGCTCTCATACTCATCATCTGTCTGAGTCTTTTCAGTCTCTCAGCAGCCTCTGCAGATAACAGTGCCCTGGAAGCAAAGGCCGGTGTCAGTGCCGCCGTCGCCGGCGAGAAGTATACCAAGACGATCTCAAAAGGATCCAACGGTGATGTCGTGAAAGCCATACAGGCTAAGCTCATCGCGCTCGGATATCTGAACGACATAGCGGATGGTTCCTTCGGCAACAAGACCAAAGCGGCTGTCGAAGCATTTGAGCAGGAGCAGGGTCTGACCGTCGACGGATCGCTTGAGCCGCTTGAGATCTATTACCTGCTCGACGGTTATCCCATGACAAAGGATGAAGTGATCATCAGCAAGGCAAGCGCCGACAACCCAGCCTCCCTGAAAGCAGCACTCGCAGTCCTTCCCGTCCGTGTGACCAGCGCGAAGGTACTCGTTCAGAGCAAGCTCAACAAGAAGGATTACCCGGATATGCTGACAGCTGTCGTTCAGAACACGTCCGGCAAAGAGATCACTGATTATACAGTTGGTTTTGTTGCATTTGATGCAAACGGCAACCCCATCAAGATACTCACCCAATATGATGAAAATGCCTACTATGAGATACTCGGCGATGCTGCCGGCATCTCCCTTCCGAGCGGACAGTCCTTTGGATCCAGCTACGGCTGGAGGCTTGATGACAACCATGGCATCGTCTATCTGCAGGCCTGCATCGAAGTTGCGACCTATGCCGATGGTGAAACCTGGGAAAACCCGATCTACTCTATCTG
>DBXA01000057.1:0-18014 GCA_002309235.1 Christensenella sp. UBA1224
AATAATGAGGTTGGAACACTGCAGCCGATAAAGGAGATCGCCGCTGTCGCGCATGAAAAGGGGATACTGTTCCATACCGATGCGGTCCAGGCTGTCGGAAGCATTGAGATCGACGTCGCGGACATGGGGATAGATATGCTTTCACTTTCGGGGCATAAGCTGCATGCTCCCAAGGGGGTCGGCGCGCTGTATCTGCGGAAGGGGATCAACATTAAAAGACTCATGTACGGAGGCTCCCAGGAGAGGGGTCAGCGCCCCGGTACGGAGAACCTGGCTTCTATCGTGGGTCTTGGCGCCGCTGTCGAAAAGGCTGCTTGTTCTCTGGAGGAGAGGACTGGAAAGATCAGAAATCTGCGTCAGCGATTGGAGGCAGAGATCCTTTGCCGCGTACCCGGTTCCTATCGGAACGGGCCGGATGATGAGACGGAAAGACTGCCCGGGATACTCAACATCTCCTTTGACGGAGTGAGTGGGGAGTCATTGCTGCTTTGCCTTGATATGAGGGGCGTTGCTGTATCCTCGGGATCGGCCTGCACGGCGGGGTCGCTTGAACCGTCCCATGTGCTAATGGCAATGGGTATGGAGGAAAAGAAGGCGCAGGCTTCCATCCGATACTCCCTCTCCGATCAGAATACTCTGAAGGATGTCGAAATGGCGGCAGAGATAACGGCAGATGTAGTCGAGAGGCTGCGCGCAGCGATCGATCAATAGGAGGAAACATGATATACGGTTATACAGAAGGCGTAAGGGATACGATACTCGAAGAATTGGAGCGCATGGCAGAGACGGAATATGACAGAAGCGCATATCTGCCTGACAGGCTTCTGCAGCAGCTGCTGTATTATACTTCCGCTACTGATCGAGGCATCATGGTGTACCTTGCCAGGGATGGTGAAGTCCTCGATATCGCGATGGGCAATATGTCGGCAGACGGCCTTCCGGAATTGCATCTGCGCCGTAATATAGACAGGTTGTCCGGGATCAGGCTGATCAGGACGAGACCGGACGGCGATCCCAAGCCCTCAGAGGCAGATGAACAGGCTTTGCAGATATTACGGTTCGATTCACTCTGCGTGATAGGTGTCAGTAATGGCATGTGTACGGGTATCACAGCCAATTACCTGGGCGAGCTGGAATACGGGAAGATGACGATAGAAACGCTCGGCCCCGTAAAACCTGGCCGCGTTCCCCAGGGATTATGGCTGCATGAGATCGAGACGGCGGATGAAAGACTTGCTTCAGCGATAGCGAAAGGCGGCATCACCGTAAAAGCGGAAAAGGTGCTCCTGGTCGGTATCGAGAGCGAGGATTCGCTGGCGGAGCTCTCGGAGCTTGCGGAAACGGCCGGAGCGGCTGTAATGGGAAAGGTCCTTCAAAAGCGAATGAAGCCTGAACCGGGCACTTATATAGGTACGGGAAAAGCTGAGGAGCTTGAATTGCTGTGCCGTGCACAGGAGATCGATCTTGTGATCTTTGATGACGAGCTGACCGGCGCGCAGGAGCATAACCTTGAGGAGATCATAGGCGTCCGTGTGGTCGACAGGACTGCGCTTATATTGGATATATTCGCAAAACATGCCGTATCGAGTGAAGGCAAGCTGCAGGTTGCTCTTGCGCAGGAGAAATACCGTCTGCCAAAGCTCAGCGGCAAGGGCACAGCACTTTCGAGGCTTGGCGCAGGCATCGGTACAAGGGGTCCAGGTGAGACAAGACTGGAGACGGACAGACGTATCGTGCGCCGCAGGATCGTCGATATGACAAGAGAACTCGAGGATCTCAAACGGCAAAGAGTCATGCACAGGGAAAGACGCGAAAAGACAGAACAGACCGTAGTCGCTCTGGTGGGCTATACCAATGCCGGCAAGAGTACTCTCTTGAACGCGCTTTCGGGTTCTGATGTATTGGTTGAGGATAAGCTGTTCGCGACACTCGATCCTATCGTGCGCAGGGTAGATCTGGGTGAGAAGAGGGAATGTCTCTTGGTTGATACGGTCGGCTTTATCAGAAAGCTGCCTCATGAGCTTGTAGAGGCATTCCATTCTACGCTGGAGGAAGCGGTTTCCGCGGATATGCTGGTAATTGTATCGGATATTTCAAGTCCTTATTACAGGGAACAGCGAGAAACAGTGTATCAGGTCTTAAAGGAGCTTGGTGCAGGGGACAAGCCCGTTGTTGAAGCGCTCAATAAAGCAGATCTGGTAGAGCCTGGGCTCGTATTCGAACCGGCAGACGGTGTGATGATCTCCGCTAAGAACGGCACCGGGCTTGATAAGCTGCGGGAGATGATCGCCGAACGAGTTTTAAAGCTCAGACGGGAGATCGAGCTCGAGATCCCGTTCGCAAAAGGGGCAGTGTTGTCTCTCCTGCATGCAAAAGGTCAGGTCTTAAGTGAAGAATATACCGAAACGGGGACAAAGGTAAAGGTGCTTGCGGATACTACACTTGAAATGAGGGCCCGGAAAATGCTGGGTGAAAAATAAAAAAGGGGCTGCCTTTTGTATGGGCAGCCCCTCACTCATTTCAACGGGAAAGGTTTTCATCCGCGTACCGCATCAGGTGGAAGAGCATATCAGCCCATCCGCAGTTGTTGTATTCACCCATGTGGTTTCTGCGGGCATTGTCGTAATAACCTGTCCCGCCCTTGGTGCTTATTTCGACCGTCACGCAGGCAAACGGCGAGGTGCGCGCCTTTATACTGGATCCGTATAATCCCGCGTTTTCGTAAAGGATCAGCGGAAGTATCATTCCATTGTATTCAAGCCCGAGACGCCCATAAGATTCGCTGAAGAGGAAGCCGACAGCCAGTTCCGCCGCGTAATCTGCAGATGAACCGTCTCCCCAGCCCCGCAGGTACATGCGCTCTGCTTCTACAGCATAGGCGGCGTTCTCCCTGCTAAGAAAATCAGCGATATCGATGGCCAGACTGAGAGAGGCATTGTACTCTTCATCTGAAAGGTAAGAGCTTTCGGGATAAACGATACGACCGTACTGTTCATAGCCGATATATATGACTGCCTGATCGATGTATTCCTCCAACCAACCCATGATGACCTGTGTTTCAGGCTCGCTGCCAAGCCTGTCGCCGGCGTATCCGGAAGGCCCTTTCTCTGTTTCATGCGCCGCCTGATGGGAACTGAAGGCATATTGACCCGCACAGGAGGCTGGGAAATTGAGCCCAAGGTCCACTCCGTTCGCGTTAGCCCGCCAATCCGTGTTGTCAGCGATATCCAGAAGGGATCGTCCATCGGGATTCCCGCAGGGTATCGTTACGATGCTGTACCGGAACAAAAACGCTGCGGTCTCTTCATCGCCGCTTTCATACGCGGTAAGAAGATCGGAAAGCTGTGTCATCAGGTAAGCGGTGCCTGCTGGTTCTCTTGCCTGGAGACCGGTCACGATCAGTATCAGACGATCTCCCCGCCCTACCCGAAGGGAATAGATATTACGGCCTTCGACGCTCTTGCCGATCAATTCGACATCAGCCATATCATGCAGGGAATAAGCCCTGATCTTCTCTTCAAGTTCCGCATATGTATACTTCTTGAGCATATCATAGGATGTATCCCCATTATTCGTTATATCGAAGATGTGCAGCCATTTATCCGCGGCGTTTTGGGTTGCCCAGAAAGCCGCTCCGTCCATGCCGTCTACCGTAAACTCACCGCGCCCGTCAAGAGTCGCAGTCATCTCATCCAGTGACAGCTTGGCTGCAAAGGCAGTGCTGAAGAGCAGGACACTTGAGATAAGAAGGGATACGATCATAATATTCAAGTGTCTGTTGTCACAGGCAGAGAAGAAATGCCTATGACAGCGGGATGTCATCTTTTTCATTTGCTTCACCTTCTTCTCCAATATAACACTTGTTCTCAAAAATAGCAACGACAAAGTTTGCAATAAGCCGGACATACATCGCAGCAGGACGATATGCGGATATAAGGGCAGGAAAGCGTTATGTCGGCAGATGCTTGCGAGAATATAAAAGCAGCAGTCCGTTTACATAGCGGGCTGCTGCTTCGATCCCGGAAAGAAGATCAGATCTCGGGTATCACGACATCCACTTCGTGTTTTGCGGCACTGGAGCGGATGATGCCGTCGATGATAGCCTGATTGTAGATGATCTGCTGCCACGGTATCGGAGAAGGCCCGTTGTTGATGATGGCATCGCAGAAGTCGCGGCACTTCAGGAAGAAGAAATTCTTTTTGTTGTCTTCTTCGACTTTAGGTATCTTGATCTCGACCTGTTTCCCGACTTCATCTTTATACAGATAGATGTCGCCGACTCCGCCGTCCCATGCGCCGCCCCAGTTTACATCGGGGTTCGGGCTCTTGACCTTAAGACCCGCTTCGGTGCCGAGGAAGAGAGTATCGCCCATGGTATCCATGTGCATGGCCCAGCTCATGCGGAAATCGAGCACCAGACCGTCCTCAAAGCGAACGAGAGCGCAGGTAAAGTCGTCAACATCGAATTCGCCGCGGTAATATCTCGGGTTCTTCCCAAAATAATCCGATGCATACGCTGAAACGGTAACAGGCTTTCCGTAGCCTACGGAATTGAGCGCCATATCGAGCCCGTAGCAGCCGATATCGGCAAGACATCCGACTCCGGCGTATTTCTTATGGACAAAGGTGCGGCCGGGTATGCCTCTGCGGCGTCCGCCGCCGGTCTGTATGTAGTATACGTGCCCGAGCGCACCGCTTTGTATGATGTCCCTGATCATGCGCATATTTGCGCCGTAACGGGGCTGAAAGCCTATCGTGAGTATCTTGCCTGTTTCGACCTGCGCGCGGGACATGGCGACTGCCTGGTCCAAAGTGACGGACATGGGCTTCTCGCACAGTACATTGACACCCGCTTTCAGCGCGGCTATAGCACAGACATCGTGCTGGGTGTTGTAGGTGCAGACGGAGACACCGTCCGGCTTGAGCGCAAGCAGCTTATCGTTGTCAGTAAAATCCGGCACATTCGTTAGACCGAATTCATCCAGGAAAGCGCGGGCTTTGCCGGGTATGATATCGGAGGCACCAATGATCTCTACGTCTTCCATCTGGAGGTAGCTTCTCATGTGATTGTGGGCTATCCCGCCGGTGCCTATGATCCCAATGCGTAATTTCGAACCCATTTTCAAGACCCCTCTCTGCTTCATACGGCTTGCATTTTATCCGTTATAATAGTATCATGGCATAAAGCCGTGCCATCGGGAAGATTATAGCACAGCAAAAGATAAAGGTAAAGTATGGGTGGTGTGAGGGCGTGATAATGGATGATGATAGCCGTTTTATGCAGGAAGCGATCGCAGAGGCAGAAAAAAGCCTGGAAAACGGAGAGATCGCCGTAGGGGCAGTGGCAGTGTGCGGCGGCAGAGTCATCGCGCGTGCAGGGAATGAGAGGGAAAGGACACAGGATCCGACAGCTCATGCGGAGGTCCTTGCGATTCGCAGGGCCGCTCTTGCGCTTGGACGGCGAAGGCTCAGTGATGTTACGCTCTATGTTACGCTGGAGCCTTGCCCGATGTGCGCAGGCGCTGTCAATGCGGCGCGTATCGGCAGGCTTGTCTTTGGGGCATACGATACCTTAAGAGGGTGCGCGGGCAGTGTGTACAGGCTGACGGAAGATCCGAGTATGGAATGGTTCTGCCCGGCGGAAGGCGGGGCCGAGAAGGAAAAATGCGCTCGCATCCTAAAGGAGAGCATAGGAATGAATGCCGGAAAACGGAAGAGAGAATGACCGGGCATATTTTCCAAATGTCACGGATCCGGCGGGAATGACAGGCAGTTTCTAATCAATGGCTTGAAAAATACTTGCCATGTGCTTGCTTGTGGTGTATAATTATACTAATATTGGATGAAAGGTGGCTCAGTATGGACAAAAAGCTCAGCGATACATTGCTATACAATACGGTCAGCGCACAGCCGGATGTTACAGCGAAAGATGTCATCAGGTCGGTATACGAGTCCCTGAAGTCCAAGGGCCACGATCCGATCATGCAGATCGTCGGATATCTCCTTTCAGGAGATCCTACGTATATCACCAGTTACAACGGAGCCCGGACAAAGATCCGCACGCTGGAGCGTGATGAGATACTGGAAGAGCTCGTCAGTGCTTATGTCGAAAGGCTTGAACGGGAGAACTGAAATTGGAAATGCGCAATCTGGGCAAGGGCGGCCCGTTGGTCTCCCGCCTTTGTTTCGGCACACTGACTCTTAGTCCGCTGCAGAGAAACCTTTCACCGCTGGACGGCGCGCGTCTTTTGATACATGCAAGAGAGCGCGGCGTCAATTTTTTGGATACGGCGGAATTCTATGATAATTACGCACCGATACGCATCGCGGCAAAGGAGATACCGGATCTCGTGATCTGCACCAAATCCTACTGCTATGATGAGGAGACGGCGCAGAAGGCTTTTGAGAAGGCCTTGAAAGAGATGGGAAGAGAGTATATCGATCTGTTCCTCCTTCATGAGCAGGAGTCTATCCATACTCTCCGAGGGCACGAAGGCGCGCTTAGATACCTCGCCCGGCAAAAGGAAAAAGGTTACATCGGAAAGACCGGTGTCAGTACTCACTTTGTTTCTTGCGTAAAGTCCGCGCGGCTTTTTCCCTATATCGATGTCATCATGCCCCTTATCAACATGTCGGGTATAGGTATACCGGATGGAACGGCAGATGATATGGCCCTTGCCGCACAGGAAGCGCATGATGCGGGCATCGGCATCTACGGCATGAAGGCGCTTGGCGGCGGAAGCCTTATCTCGAAGAGAGACGCTGCTTTGGATTACGTCTTGAGACAGCCCTTTCTTGACAGTATCGCGGTAGGGATGCAGTCCCGCGAAGAGATCGATATCAACTGCGATATCTTTGAGGGGAGAAAGCCGGAGGCGAAGGATGAGAAAAAGGTGGCTGATATCCCTCGCAGGCTCATCATAGACAATTGGTGCGAAGGCTGCGGTGCCTGCGTAAAGCGCTGCAGGCAGCATGCCCTTTCCCTCGTTAACGGAAAAAGCACTGTTGACAGGGAAAAATGTGCGCTTTGCGGTTATTGCGCCTCGGTCTGTCCGGTGTTCGCGATCAAGATCATATGAGTGAGGGATATATGGAGCAGAGGATACTTTGTCTGGATGTCGGTACAAAACGGATAGGCGCTGCCGTGAGCGACCTCTTGGGGATCACGGCACAGGGCCTCGAAACGATCCCGAACAAAGGCGATGAGAACAATCTGAAGGCTGTTTCCGCACTTGCAGAGCAATACGGGACGGACAGGATACTATGCGGGCTTCCCAGGAATATGGATGGGAGCGAGGGCTTTCAGGCGCAGTTCGTGAGGGAGTTTGCTTCAAAACTCAGGGATGCCGGTTTTCAGGTGCGTTTTTGGGATGAAAGGCTTACCACGACGATAGCCCTCCGCACCCTGATCGAGGCAGATGTCAGCCGCAAAAAGCGAAAGGAATCGGTCGATAAGCTCGCTGCGGTACAGATCCTATCAACACTCCTGGATGCGGGGGGCTGGGACAGGGCAAAAGATTGAGTAGAAAAACATAGAAAAGGAGATATCATCATGGAAAACAACAGTATGGAACAGGAAAACATCGTAGAGCTGATCGATGAGAACGATCAGGTGGTGAGCTTTGAGCACATCATGACCCTCGAATACGAAGGCGACAAGTATGCGCTCCTCTCACCCGTAGATGATCTTGAGGATGTCGATGAAGGCGATGTGGTCATCATGCGCATCGAAGAGGGGGAAGAGCAGGATACCTATGTAGGCGTTGAGGATGAAGAGATACTCGAAGCGGTCTTCAACCAGTATCTCGCTATCGTTGAGGAAGAGGAAGAATAACGGTCAATGCCTTGAAGATGCTCTGTTCCTGCTTTTGAGAGAAAACGGGACAGGCGTTTGACGGCTTCGGAAACAGGGGATATACTGCATACAGCAGCATGATCAATACGAGGGAGGACAATAGTATGAAGTTCGGCATCGGTACCTATTCTTTCGGCGGTTTTGCGACGTTTCTCGGCCTTGGCCTCACACTGAAAGAGAAGTTTGAGAAGATCAAATCCCTTGGCTTCGACCAGGTAGAGATACTGGCCGTGGATCTTGAGATGAACTCCACAGCGGATATCAAACGCTGGGCGGAGGAGACCGGCCTGGAAATCACAAGCGTACATGCGGAGCCTACGGAAGAGGTCATAAAAAAGATGGCAGAGCTCGGTGCACGTGCCGTCATCTGGGCGGGGACGCCATTCAATTGCAAGGCGGAAGCGATCGAGGTGGCCCAGTATCTTGATAAGATGGCAGAGTTTGCAGCGCCTTACGGCATAAAGATCGGCTATCACAACCATTCTCAGGAATTCTATGTGGATGAAGGAAAGAGCCTGCTGGAGCACCTGCTGGACAATAGCACAAAGTGCTTCTCCCAGCTGGACTGCGGCTGGGCGATGAATGGCGGTATGTATCCTCCGTATTTCATCCGGAAATACCGCAACAGGATCGTATCGATACATGTGAAGGAAAACAGCAAGGTCGCGGGCCCCGGCCCCAAGCCTGCCGGCCGGCATGACGCTTCAGGCCGTCCGCCGATGGGGGATCTGAAAAAGCTTCCCCTTGAGGAGAGGCAGAAGATGCTTGAGAGCTTCGAAGCCCGTATGAAAGAAAACGCTGTCCGTTTCGACCCGCAGTGCAAAATGGGCTCCGATATTTCCAACATCGATTGGAAGGAGATCAAGAAGGCTCTGGACGAACAGGATTTCGAAGCCTTCTGGATCGTGGAGCGCGAAGGCTTCTATGATGAGCACGACAAGTGCATAGCGGAAGACAGCCAGTGGCTGCATGAGAATATCCAATAATATTCTGTTTCCCAAACAGGGCTGCTCATCGCTGAGCAGCCCATTTGTTATTCTATGCGTATGGATCGGCCTATCCTTAAGAGGAACAGTACTGTTTCCTTGACAGGTATGCCGGTGATCTCCCGAAGCGCCTTGCGATAGAGGCGCAGCTGAGGCGCGTATCTGTCTGCCAGAGATTGGATATCCTTTGCGGAATCGGTCTTGTAATCGATGAGTACCCATTCCCCGTTTTCGATAAAGCAGCAGTCGATCACTCCTTGTAAGAGCAGATCGGATGTTCCCGTGACGATATCTCCTGTTTCCGAAGCGTTCAAACGCAGGACAAAAGGCCATTCCCTTCTGACGGAGGAGGAGGCGAGCAGCCGCTGACCGATGCTGTCCCGATAAAACCGGATGATCTGGCCGACATTGGTATTTGCCATCTGCATTTCGGAGAGGACTCCCTTATCAAAGAGACGGCGTATCTCTCCGTTTACCGCATGTCCGATATCGTCATCCGTTCTGAGCGCGTCGAGCGAGATGAGGGAGAGCGCCCTATGCATTGCGGTACCCATCTCCAGAGCCCTGGAGGATCCGCTGCGCATGAATTCCGGGTATTCTTCCGGCTTCGGTCTTTCGGCAGGGCCTGTGATCTGCCTGGACATGGCAGTAACGGTGAGCTTGAGAGGGCTGAGCACATCGTCGGCATAAGGATACTGCCAGGAGTACGCTCTTTGAATATCCTCGGGGATCTCAGCCGTCGAGCGCAGTATGGAGGTGAGCCTTTCGAAAGGCACGCTGCTCTCTTCGGATGTACCGGGCTTGGGGAACAGGGAGGCGGTATGCGTTTTGAGTACCATCCCCTCATTCACGTTCTCAAGGCCGGAGATCTCGTGAAAACAGGGCATGATAAGGTCCAGCCAGCTTTGTACGGAGCGAACGGGGAGGAAACCGCCTGCCCAACGCTCTTTCTCTTTCTCAATATCGGGCACGCGGCCTAATAGGATCAGCCTTTCGGATGCCCTGGTCATCAATACGTAGAGGAGACGCATCTCTTCGTTTATGCTCTCAAGCTTTACGGCGGAATCGATCGCCATGCCGAGCACGCTTTCCCTCCTTGTCCCTGTATCGGGGGAATGGATCTCCGCGGCAAATCCCAGATCCTTGTGCATGCGCATCTCTCCGCTGTTTCCGCTTCTGCGGGAAAAGTTCCTCTCGCATTGCGTGCCGATCACGATAGGGAATTCGAGCCCTTTGGATTTATGAACGGTCATCAGGCGCACGACGTCATCACCTTCGCCAAGGGGCTGGGCTTCGCCGAAGTCGTTCCCCGATGTCTGGGTAAAGGTATCAAGAAACCCGTGCAGCCCTTCGTAATGATCCTGGGAATATTTTGCTGCCGCATCACAAAGGAGATCGAGATTGCCTTGCCGGCGTATCCCGCCGGAAAGAGCCCCGACATACGCGTAGAAGCCGGTATCCCGCAGGAACCGGTCTATGAACTCATCAAGGGGCAGCGCTCTTGACATTAGGTTCCATTTATCCGTCTCCCGCAGGAAATCCCGCAGGCGCTGTGCCAGCTCGTCATCATGCTTGCTGCAGGCAGCGACGGCGTCATACAGGCTGCCTTCCGGCACGGCTATACGGATCCGCGCAAGATCATCCGGCGTAAACCCGACATAAGGGCTCAGCATCGCGGCGAGCAGATGATCATCCTGCCTCCGGTTGTCGATAAAGGAGAGCACCGCAAGCAAATGCCTGATCTCCATCGTGGAGGAAAAGCCTCCGCCGGCATCGGCGAAAACGGGTATTCCTTCTTTGTCCAGTACTTCCTTCAGCTCGTTCAGCCTGTTCCTAGTCCGGGCGAGTATGACGATGTCCTTATATGTGACTGCCCTTGTTCCTTCCTCTCCGGGGATATTGATAGGCGTACCAATGAGAGAGTGTATCATGGATGCAATGAGCATGCCCTCTGCTTCAGATGCGCTGTCTGCAGTCTTTCCCTTTTCGGAGTCTTCCTCCGGTTCAGCCTCGTGATCTTCCTCCGGCCCCGCGGCGGTTTCAAGGATATGCACCTCTACGGGCGGATCTTCCCCTTCAAAGGCCGCGCCGGGTACCAGCTTTTCCTCTTCGGAATACTCCAGATCACTTCCTTCTCCGCGCATAGAGGATGAGAATACGCGGTTCGTACATTCCAGGATACAGGGTCTGGAACGGAAATTGCGGCTTAGCCTGATCATCCTTCCGCCCAGTCCTCCCGAATAAGCTTTTTGCCGGGAGAGGAAAAGACCCGGTTCTGCCAGGCGGAACCTGTAGATGGACTGCTTGACATCGCCGACCATGAACAAGGCGTTTTCCGGTGCTGTCAGGTGCACTATCGTATCCTGCATATCGGAGATATCCTGGTATTCGTCTACGAATACCGCATCATACCGGCCTAAGACCGATGCCCTTGTCTGCGGATTCCTGAGGACGCGTATGGCTCGTTCCTCAAGATCGGCATAGTCATAGGTTCCCCGCTCATCCTTTTCCGCGGTGAGCCTTTCATCCAGCATGAGCGTGATATCCCGGAGAGCTGTCAGCGTGATCTTCAATTCCCTGAGATCTCTTTGTGCTTCTTCGGTCGGCAGGAGCTTGTTCCCGGAGGAGGCGATCAGCTTTTTTGCATTTTCACGCAGCTTTTTCACCGCGTCAAGCTTTTCCTGCGAAAACGAATCGCTCTTTTTTGCTCTGCCCGCCTTTTGCTGGCTGAAAGCGGCGATGGCGCTGACGAAACCATCTCCTGAGAGGGAAAGAATCTCCTCAAGGGTATTCAGATCTCCTTCGATGCAGGCGCGGTAGTGGGCGGGACCGTCCGGTTCACTGCAGATGCCGAAGGCGCGTCTATAGAGGGAGGCAGCTTCTGTGAGAGAAGCTCTCGAATCCTCCTCCAGTATAGAGATCAGCTTTTCGGCTTGTGTATCCGGGTCGCATTCCGAAACACAGCGGCAGAGCCAATCCCTGCTGTCCGGTCTGTTGCGCGCAAAGCGGTACAGGCTTGTCGCAAGCTCTATGACCTTTTTGGCGTTCCTGCCGCAGGTGAGGGCTCGCAATTCAGGCGTATCCTGGGCATAATAATCCCGCATCACATCCTTCAGGGTATCCAAAGTAAGCTTTTCGGCTTCGGATTCGTCCATGATACGGTATGCCGCGTCGATACCGGCAGCCTCGAAAAACTCCCGTATGAGAGAGGAACAGAAGGAATGGAGCGTGCCTATGGCGGCAAGAGGCAGTTTGTCGCACTGCAGGCGGAAACGTTCGTCAGTACCTGCTCTATCCTCCAGACGCTTTTGCAGCTTCAGTTTCATATCGCCTGCCGCGGCACGTGTGAAGGTAACGATCAGGATACGGTCTATATCAATGCCTTCCTCCAGCAGGGAGAGTACGCGCTCGACGAGAACGGTGGTCTTGCCGGAACCGGCCGCGGCCGAAACGAGCAGATCGCAGCCTCTTGAGTATATCGCGTTTTTTTGCTCTTGTGTGAATTCGGGCATTGTTACCTCCATGCAGGAAAGGGGCTGTCATAGACAGCCCCAATCATATGTCGTTCCTATGCTGTTTTATTCCGCGGCATAGCAGCGCGCGAAATTGACGAGGTCGCCAAGCTGCCTGTTGTAGGGGCGGAAAACAAGAGTGAAATCGATGGGCTCGTTCAGGAACAGGCGATACTGCTCCTCCGGTTCCGGACCACAGATATTGGTGCCGAGGCCGCCCTGCCTGTAATCAAGGGAGAGGATCGTGGCATTCTCACGTTCGATCTCATGGTTGTGCTTGGCCTCATCCAGTTTCTCATCTGTATAATCGTGGGCCGTGAAGCTGAAGCCGGCATCCTGGTAGGTCTTTTCTCCTATGACGAGGAAGCCCTTGCCCAGTATATCGGTGACAGCCAGCGCCTTCGTGCCGCCGCGTGCTCCATTCTCCTGCGGGCGCACATAAGGCTCATGCATGTCCTCTACCATCGCCTTGTACAGGCCGAGCATGGCGCTTTCCTGCATATCCGGATAATTCTCATGCGGGCCTTTGCCATACCAGTATACGCGGTCGTATTCCTCGGGCAGGCGCAGCTTGATGCCAAGCTTCGGGAGATAGGGGATGAACTCGTTCAGCGGCTCCACGTGCAGATTCAGGCGGATATCGCCGTTTCCGTAGATGGAATAGGTGATGACGGTGCGGATATAGGGCTTTAGGATATACGGCGCGTATACCTGGGTAACGGTGACTTTGACGCAGCCCTCCGAAACCTGTACGGCTTCGATATCCTCCAGTCTCGCCTGCAGGATGTTCATACCCCAGCGCTGCCACTTTTCCTTCTGGTGGACATCGTTATCGGTAGGCGCACGCCAGATGTTCAGGGCCGGCCCTTCCTCTATCATGTCCGCTCCGCCGGATATCCAGGTTACCATTTCTCCGTTCATGGCGTCGAATATGACCTCGAAATCCTCTCCGCGGACGGTGATGATATCCTCATCATCCTCAAACTCTACGGGGGGCATATCTTTCACGGCGTACTGGTATACACTTGCCTTGGTGGAGAGCATGAGCTGGCTGCGACCAACCTCGTAGCCCGCTTCTGCCCAGAGCGTCTCATCTTTCTCAGTGACGACGATCTCCAGATAGGCTTCACCGCTTTCAGGCCTCTTGAAGGGTACCGTGATGTCCTTTGTACCGTGGGCAGGCACACCGGTGATATTGAGCTTCCCGCCGGACACGTATTCGCCCTCGCAGATCAGGCTCCAGCGCGCTTCATAGCGGTCCAGGGATACGAAATCCAGCATGTTCTTTACGGTGACGGTGCCCTTCTTCTCATCCTTCCAGGCGAAGCGGGCGGGCTCTATGATCTTCTTGTACTCGATCAGGCCTGTGTGCGGCGTGCGGTCCGGATAGTTGAGGGCATCCACGCAGAAGTTGGAATCATTGGGCTTATCGCCGAAGTCTCCGCCGTAAGCGTAGTATTCCTCCCCTTCCTCAGTCTCACAGAGCATGCCGTGGTCGACCCATTCCCAGATGCAGCCGCCGATGAGTCTGCGGTTGTTGTAGAAGGCTTCCCAGTATTCCTTGAGAGCGCCGGGGCCAAGGCCCATGGCATGGCAGTATTCGCACATAAAGAAGGGGCTGGGATGCTCGGACTTGGCGTACTGCTCCAGGACCCTGGTGACAGGGGTGTACATGGTGGATTCGATATCCGTGGTCTTGAGCTCGTGATCCCCTTCGTAATGGATGGGACGGCTTTTATCAAGCTCCAAGATAGCATCTTTCATATGCTGGTGGTTGACGCCGTAGCCGGATTCATTGCCCAGTGACCAGATGATGATGGATGCGTGGTTGCGATCCCTGCGCACCATGCGGGTGGCGCGGTCCACATAAGCCTTTTTCCATTCCGGAGAATTGGAGAGGTAATTGCCGTAGAAATCATCCGGGAGCTTGGGCGGCTGGCCGGGCTTGCGTTCCGGCAGGGGGCCTGCCTGCACAAAGCCGGGCACCATCATGCCGTGGCATTCCAGATCTGTTTCATCCACGACATAGAGGCCATACCTGTCGCAAAGGCTCAGCCAGCGGGGGTCGTTGGGATAATGGGATGTGCGCACGGTGTTGATATTGTGCTTTTTCATCTGCTCGATATCGAGGACCAGCTTATCGTAGGGGGTCACATGACCCAGCTCCGCATCGGTATCATGGCGGTTGACGCCTTTGAGCTTAACGGTCTTGCCGTTGACCAGCAGCGCCTGATCCACGATTTCCACTTTTTTGAAGCCGATATCGATCTTTTGTACCTCGGCGATCTCGCCCTTGAGTTCCTCGATGATGAGGAGGGAATAGAGCTCCGGCGTTTCGGCTGTCCACTTATCGACACCCGGTACCTTGAAGGAGAAGGCGGTATCTTTTTTTGCTGCCTTGGTCTGCGCGAACAGCTCCTCTTTGCCCTTTAAAAGCTTCGCGGTGATCTTTGCACCGGCTGTCCTTCCGATGACCTCGCAATTGACCTCCAGCAGGCCGTCCGTATAGGTATCATCCAGAGTGGCATCGGCGATGATATCGCGCACATGGGTCTTGGGCGTTCCCAGCAGGTAAACATCGCGGAAGATGCCTGAGAGGCGCCACATGTCCTGGTCCTCCAGATAGGTACCGTCGGACCATTTGTAGACCTTTACGGCGATGCAGTTCTCGCCCTCCTCGACGAGGGATGTGATATCGAACTCGGCGGGCATATGCGGCACCTTGCTGAAGCCCACGAACTCACCGTTCAGATAGACATAATAGGCTGAATCCACGCCGTCGAAGTTTATTGTAACGCGCCTGTCCTTCCACCCCTTGGGCAGATTGAAGCTGCGGCGGTAGATGCCTACCGGCGTATTATCCGGCACATGGGGCGGATCACAGGGAATGGGGTAGTTCACATTGGTGTATTGGGGGATATCATAGCCATGCATCTGCCAGTTGCTGGGCACATCCAGCTTATCCCATTCGAGATCATCTACAAAGTAATCCGGATCCATGAAATCATCCGGCACTGTGCCATCCGCGCAGTACAGGAAATCCCAGCGGCCGTTGAGCAGACGATACATCTCGCTCAGCCCGCGGTCGCCCAGCATAGCGGTCTCCACACACTGGAAGGGGATGGAGAAAACGCGGGGTTCTTCCCGGTTGATATGGAGAACATCCGGATTCTGCCATTCCGGCAGGGGTTTCTTGGCCATAGTAAACTCCTCCTTGTTTTTCTGCTGTTCTTGGGAATGACGCTTGTCATACTGATAGTATAACAAATCTTGAGAGTTTTGAAAACAGTGTTTTACCTTTGGAACGGCAATTAACGGTATAAAAACGACTCATTGTAAGACGGAAAATGTAAAAGAGTTCAGAGCAAGGCGGGAACCGGTGGACACGCATGCTTTCCTGTATAGCAGAAAAATATCGTGAGATAAGAGACATGCCGGGGCGATTGTGTCCGCTGTGTGAACTTGTGAACGGCGCGGGAAGTTTTATGAGGAGTTTGGTGAAATCGGGCCAAGGGCGATTGACAGGGGGTATCTGCGGGCATAAAATATACATAAGATAAGAGGAGGAAGGGTTTATGAGTTTTTTCGATAAATTCAGATATAGATTCGCTCAGTTTATGACGGGCAGGTACGGCGGGAACGACAAGCTGACAAGAGTGCTGAACATCACGGCGATCGTACTGCTGGTACTCAGCTTCATCATCCGCTCGCCTGTCATCACACTGCTGTTCTATGCGGTGCTGATCTACGAGTTATTCCGCATCTTCAGCAGAAACGTGAATGCCAGGTATGCCGAGAACCAGCGATTTGAGGTGTTCTGGAACAGGTTCACAAAGGAGATCCGGCAGGGTATCGCCAGGGTAAAGAACATGAGGGATTACAAGTATTTCCGCTGCCCGAACTGCAAGGCCAGGCTGAGATTGAGGAGGGGATCCGGAGAGGGTACTCTCACGTGTGGTAGCTGCGGGGAGAAATTCAAGGCCAAAGCGTAAAAAAACAGACACTTACGGCGGGCAGGCGGAGCGCTTGTCCGCCGCTTTTCACGGAGGCAGGGTATGTACGGAAAGGTAGTACTGGGGCTGAGTGACGGGGTGGATTCAGCAGTGGCGGCGGCATTGCTCCGGCAGGAAGGGTACGACGTAACGGGGGTATACCTGGATATATCGGATGAAAAGGCACGGGAGGACGCTATGCGCAGCGCCTGTGAAACGGGCATACGGGCGGTCGTCATGGATGTGGACGGGAAAATGGAAGAGTATGTCCGTGCGCCGTTTGCCTCGGAATATGCGCTGGGGAGAACGCCTAATCCCTGCATCGGCTGCAACCCTATGGTAAAATTCGCGGTGCTTACGGAATACGCGGATGAGATCGGTGCGGAATATATCGCCTCGGGGCATTATGTGCGAAAAGAGAACGGTCACCTCTATATGGGAAAGTCGGATTGCGACCAGAGCTATATGCTCCAGAGGCTGAGGAGGGAACAGGCGGCAAGGCTCATACTCCCGCTTGGAAGGTATGACAAGACCCAAGTGCGAGCCATGGCGGAAAGCTTCGGCATCACTGCGGCTTCGAAACCCGACAGCAGGGAAAACTGCTTCATCCGCACGGGGAATTATATTGAGTGGCTCGAGGCGCGCGGGAACATGCCCGGGGAGGGTGCAGTCCTATATAAAGGACGGGAGATCGGAAGGCACGGCGGGATCCACAGATTTACCGTGGGGCAGCGATGGCCGGAGATCTTGGATGGAAGGCGCCTCTACGTGGGCAGGCTTGACCCGCAGAGAAATACGGCGGAGCTTGTGCTGTGGGAAGACCTGTTCCGGACGGAATTCGATATAAGGGATATCAGTATGCTCGAGAGCGGCTTTGGAGACAAGTTCCGGGCGGCGGTGCGGGTGCGCCATACGAGGTGGGAAACGCCGGAATGCACCGTTTTCAGGTGTGGGGATACAGCTCATATCGTGACGGATACTCCGGTGAGGGCTCCCTGCCCGGGACAGGCATGCGCTCTGTACAGTGGTAAAATGCTGCTCGGCGGCGGATATATCTCTTGACAAATTCATACTAACAGACTATAGTCTGTATAAACGCATTGAGATCGGTAGAGAGGAGGCGGCGGTATGAAGGATAAGCGGCTGAATACCGTGATAGGCATACTGTTTCTCAGCGTGTTCATACTCGCATGCATTCACGCGGCTTCCGATTGCTGCGATGAGGACTGCCGCATCTGCGCGTTTGTATCGGAGACCCGCCTTTTATTCATCCTTTTTGCGGCTGTATGCTGCCTTGCACGCGGCCATGCGCCGGGAGGCACTGCGGCTGCGGCTGAACGTCCCTGCTTCGGCGCGTTCCCAACGCTCGTCACGCTGCGGGTAGAACTGCTGGATTAAGCATTCCCCGGGGGAGAGTTACGCTTCAACCGTAAGAAAGGGGAATGAAAATGATAGAGACATTTTCGCTCGTAAAGCGTTACGGGCCTTATTTATCGCTGTCCTACAAAGATATGGCGTTTGAAACGGGGAAAAGCTATGTGATGCTCGGCGCGTCCGGCTGCGGCAAATCCACATACCTGAACATGATAGCGGGCGTGATATCGCCGAGCGAAGGGAATATACTGATCGACGGGAAAGATATGACGGGCCTCAGGCAGTCCGCGCGCGA
>DBXA01000057.1:18047-25674 GCA_002309235.1 Christensenella sp. UBA1224
GAGATGACGGTAGAGGACAATATCAATATACTCAGGCTTGAAAAAGTGGATACTTCCGGTATGGCTGAGATATTGGACGCTGTCGGGATACTCCGCCTCCGGAAGAGAAAGGTGATGCGGCTCTCAGGAGGCGAGAAGCAGCGCGTGGCGATCGCGCGGGCGCTGGTCAAAAAGCCCTCCATCATACTCGCCGACGAGCCGACCGGGAACCTGAACTACGCGATCGGCAGGAGCGTCGTTGCGTCGCTGCTCGAAGCTTCGCGCGGAAAGACGCTCATCTGCGTCACCCACGACGACAGGCTTTCATCCATGTTCGACGTGGTGATAGATATGAATGAAATTGCGTCCTCAGAGGAAGCGGGTGAAGAGCATGTTTAGGTTCGCACTGAAAAACATGGTGATCCGCAGGTCTCGCATACTGCTGGTGGCGCTTTCCGTTATCATTTCCGCGGGTGTCGCTCTGCTCGCCTATAACATCTCCTGCCAGGTCAACGAGGGCATCGTCAGCACGGCTGCGTATTACGATGTGATCATAGGGCCGTCAGGTTCTTCCACGCAGCTGGCCATGAATACCATGTTCTTTACGGATAAACCGCTTGGTACGATACCTTACAGTTACGTGGAGGAGATCGAAAAGAGCGGGCTTGTGAACAGCGTAGTGCCGTTCACGATGGGAGACAGCTACAATTCCGCCCGCATTGTCGGGACAACGCCGGCCTTTCTTTCGGGAAAGAACATCAGGCAGGGCAGAATGTTCGCGGAAGCCTATGAGGCGGTGCTGGGCAGCGCTGTGGCGGAAAGATACGCTCTGAAGATCGGTGATGAGATGGTCACATCCCATGGGCTCGAGAGCGGCGGTATACACCACACCGCGACGCCTCTGATTGTCACGGGCATCCTCGAAAAAACGGGCACCGCCTATGATAACGCCGTGTTCACATCCTACAAAACGGTATGGGCCGTGCACGGAATGGAGACGCATGAGGAAGAGGAGGATGAGGAGGAAGAAGCCGAAGCCGGAGAAGGCGAAGTCTGTGCGATACTCGTAAGGACAAAGGGATTCAACGAGTATTATAAGCTGACAGGTTATTATGCGGAGAATTCGCGCCTGCTCGTGATAAACCCCTCGACCGTGCTTCGTGAGATACTCGACCAGGTGGATACATCGACGAGAATCGTGTACCTGCTGTGCGGGATCATACTCATCATGAATATACTCGTCATATCCGTGATAACGCTCCTCAACCTGTTCGATACAAAAAAGGAGATCGCACTCATGCGGATGATCGGCATCAGTATGAAACATATCGGCGAACTGTACCTGATCGAGAACAGCATACTGGGCTTGCTTTCGACGATAGCGGCCATGCTGCTGTCGCACCTGTGCCTCGGGCTTATGAACGGCTTCGTCGCCTCCATGGGCATCGTGCTTTCCACATGGAAGGTTTACGGTCTGGAATGGGCGATCGCGGGGACAGTGTTTGTGATAAGCGTGCTGCCTACGATGATAGCCATAGCGGGCATGTCGCGCAGAGACCTGATCAACGACTGAGGGATGAATATGAAAAGAAGAAGGATCGCTTTTACTGCGCTGCTGCTGATGTTCTGCATCGCTTTGGGCGGCTGCGGGGACACGAAAGGCGGAAAGAGTGCAGATACGGGTGCGGCCATGCTCAGCTTCTCTGCGGCGACGGATTTTTCCGAGATCAAAAAGCTCGATGGGAAAAAAGTGGAGATCATAGGCTATATGGCCACGCTCTCTCCGGTCAGCGGAAAGTATATGTATCTCATGAACATGCCATACCAGAACTGCCCTTTCTGCGTGCCGAATACCACGCAGCTCGCCAATACCATGGCGGTATACGCAAAGAACGGGAAGACCTTCGGCTTTACCGACCAGCCTGTCAAGGTGACCGGTACAATGAAGGTAGGGGATTATTCCGATGAATACGGGTATGAATACAATTACCGCATCGTGGACGCGGAATATGCCGAAGTGGACCTTTCCTCCGTCTCTTCGAATTACGCTCTCTGGCAGTCTATAGCGGCTGACGGGATCGTGGCGGAGGTCAATTCCATGCTGGATTACCTGTACTTTGTGTGCCAGTGGACGGAATACACGATCACATACCCCGATGAAAACGGCGAGATGCAGACTGCCAACATGTATCCCGGTGACGCGGAGAGTTTCCTCGAGATGGAAGGCCCCAACGGGTATGCTGCGGAAAACGCGGATGGTTACATGGATGGTCTCATCACGCGCATCAGGGCGCTGAGCCCTACGGAGCTTGAGGATCTTGTGAACATCGTTGAACAGGCAGCCTCTGTCAGAAACTATGCCCTGAACGAGCTTGGCAGCGGCAACTATACCTATGATGAGGCAAATGACAAATTCGTCCTCAACAATACGCATGAGCTCTATAACCGCTGGGCAGATGTCTATAAACTGTTCTCGGAATGGCTCGCCAACTGGCAGCTGTAAGGCTCCGGCATCAGATATAGGCGCGCCGCCTGTGCGAAAGCACTGGCGGCGCTTTTTTCCGCCGGTTTATCTTTGCGATGATCCGTAAATCAACGATTCGGGTTTCAATAGTCACCCATTCACGGGCCTGCAGTGATATTTATGATCGACAGAATGACTGGAAACTGATAATGAGCCATTACTATCGACAAGAGCCGATCTGTATTTTGATCGGCTGTGCGCTGCCGTTGCAATGAGGCTGCTTTGTTATCGACAATGACTTCACTATTCAGGAATGCACCTTGCGATATCAAATAAGCTGTTTGATTACAGAGAAAAGGATCCCCGCAGCTGGCTGCCGCGGGGAATTTCGTTTTTGTACCGAATACAGGGATCAACCGATCTGGCTGCGGATCTCAGTGATCAGCCGGAAGGTCTCGGGTGTTACCACGCCGACTTCCTCGGGACTGAGGTTCTCAAAGAATCCCTCATCCTCCATCTGGAGAGCGCATATCGCGTCATAGGTTTCCTGATCGTATACGCCGGTAGCGGTGTAGCCTTCCGGATAGTAGGAGGTACCCAGCTTTTCGTCTGATTTGATGAGCACCGTCTGTATCCATTTGACAACGGCGTTCAGGTCCTTCGCAGGCGCGTCGGGATACGCCTCGGTATAGACATCGGGCAGATAATCGATATCCTCATCCGGTACAACGGCTTCAGAGAGCTGATATGGTGCCTCTGTCGGTGTGGGCGCGGGTTTCTCGGTAGGTGATACCTCATCCATGGTGTAGATGCAGCGGAAGACATAGACGGTATCCGTATCATCGAAGTAGAGCTCCGTGATGTTTTTATCGTCATATGCAGCGAATTCGTAACCCGGGTAATCGCTTTCCGGCGCGTAGACGGAGAGATATGTATCTGTCGTCGTCTCGGTATCGCCTTTGACAGAGTAGTCCGGCGCGCCGCTCCTCTTGCCGTCAACGGTAGTGAAGTAATAGCGGTCGATCCTGTAGGAATATTCCCTGACCGGCTCAGGCGTCGGTTCCGGAGTAGGTTCCGGTGTTGTGATATCCATGGTGTAGATGAGACGGAACACATAGACGGTATCCGTATCGTCAAAGGATAGCTCTGTGATGTTCTTCTCATCATCGGAGAACTCGTAACCTTCATAATCACTGGCGGGAGCATCTACATAGAGGTATGTCTCTGTAGTGGTCTCCACATCGCCCTTGACGGAGTAATCCGGTGCGCCGCTCCTGACACCGTCGTGTGTGGTGAAGTAGTAGCGGTCNNATCCTGTAGGAATACTCCCTGACCGGCTCGGGTGTGGGTTCGGGCGTCGGTTCAGGTGTCGGTTCGGGAGTGGGCTCCGGCGTAGGCTCGGGCGTGGGCACTGCTTTTTCCTTTGTGTAGATCAGACGGAAGACGTAAACGGTCTCGGTATCGGTGAAATCATATTTGGTGATATTCTTATCGTCATTTGCCGAGAACTCGTAATCCTCGTAATCGCTCGCAGGCGCTTCCACGGAGAGAGTGGATTCTGTCGTCGTCTCCGTATCACCTTCTACGGAATAGTCCGGCGCGCCGCTCCTCTTGCCGTTAACGGTAGTGAAGTAATAGCGGTCGATCCTGTAGGAGTACTCTTTCACAGGCTCGGGAGTGGGGGATACGGTATCCATGATATACATCAGGCGGAACGCGTATACCTCGTCAGCCGAGTCAAACGAAAGCGTCGTGATATTGTAGGGGTTGTCTTCGCTGAAAACATAGCCATCGTGCTCAGAGGCCGGCGCGGAAACGGTGAGCCCGGTCTCGGCGGTCGTCTCAACGGTGCCTTCCTCGTAATAATCATAGCCGCCCAGAAGCTGCCCGTCCACAGCCGTGAAGTAATAGCGGTCTATCTTGTAGGAATACTCGATGACAGGCTCCGGGGTTGGTTCCTGTGTGGGTTCGGGAGTCGGCTCAGGAGTAGGCGCCGCGTATTCTTTGGTATAGATCAGGCGGAATACGTATACGGTCTTTGTGTCCGTAAAGTCGTATTCGGTGATGTTTTTACTGTCGTATACGGAGAAATCGTAGCCTTCATAATCGCTCTCGACCGCTTCGACAGACAGATGGGTCTCCGTAGTAGTTTCCACATTGCCTTCAACAGAGTAGTCCGGCGCGCCGCTCCTTACACCGTTTTTCGTGGTGAAGTAGAAGCGGTCGATCCTGTAGGAATACTCTTTTGCGGGTTCGGGAGTGGGCTCCTCGGTAGGCTCGGCTGTCGGATCCGGTGTGGGTTCGGGAGTTGGCTCTTCCGTGGGTTCAGGAGTCGGTTCCTCGGTCGGTTCTGCGGTCACATTCGGGCTGAAGTGGGATTCAGGCAGGTAGATCAGCCTGAATATATACTCCGTCTTCGTGTTGTCGAACATGAGCGAAGTGATATTATAGCTGTTGCCTGCATCGAACAGATAGCCTTCGTATTCCGGGGCTATTGCTTCGACAGACATGTAATTATCCGTTGTGGTTTGGACAGCGCCTCTCTCATAGTAATCGTAAGGCTTGGCCATCTGTCCGTTTACCGTCGGGAAGTAATAACGGTCGATACGGTAAGAATAGACAGGTTCTGCTTCGGAGGCCTTGGGAGCGTCCTGGGCGAAGAGGAAATCGAGTGTGAGCTCATCCGCGTAGCCCTGCTCGAATTCCTTGACGTTGATGAACAGTTCATCGCCGTACAGATCAAGCAGAGCATTCTGGAAGTCGCCTACAGCGGCGATCGTCTGCTGGTTATAAGCTCCGGTCGCATCGGAAGCGTCTTCGAGCCAGCCAAGCTCCGCAAGGCGTTCCTGCAGCGCGAGTATGCGCGCGGGGGAAGAAGATTCGTTGATGGGGCCGGCCTCTTCGGTCGGGGCCGGTGTGGGCGTTGCCTTGGGCTTTGTCGTAGGAACGCCGTATATCGGCATCTCCTCATCGAACAGCCATTCAAAGGTAACGCTGTCGCAATAGCCTGTGGCCTTCACATCGACGCCGCGCTGCTTTAAGGCTTTCTGGAAATAGGCGACCGCGTATTTGGTCTCACGGCTGTAATTGCCGTTGACATATTTGGAATCGAGCCATCCGAGAGACGCGAGTTTCTTCTGCAGCTTCTTGATGGCCGCAGTGCTGGAATTGGCATCTATGGAGATGGGGGCAGAAGTCGCACCGGGCTCCTCGGTCGGCGCCTGGGTTGCCTTTTCGGGGTTTACGGGAGCGTCGACATCGTTAAGCCAGAACATCGTGGTCTCGTCTGCATAGCCGTTGGCCTTGACATCGGCGCCGTAATTGTCGCGGATATGTGCCTGGAAGTATGCGACGGCATAACGTGTTTCGGTATCATATTCTCCGTTGGCTGCTTTCTTTTCCAGCCATCCCAGCTCGATCAGTCTCCATTGCAGCTCCTTGATAGAGGAAGCAGGAGAGGAAGGATAGACGGAAGAAGAGTCGGGGTTGGGTGTGGGCGTCGTCTTGGAATCGACGATGTCCTGGTATTTGTTGTAGTAATCCTTTTCGGTATTGTTGCCTGTGCCGGATTGGTTCTTCCAATCCATATAGTCGGGATTTACGGTGGGCAGATTGGTAAGAGGGTCGTCCCACCAGTTAGCGTCATTGTTTGCGGGAGGGTTTGTAACGGTGGGTTTGGCAGTTGCGATGCCGGAACGGCTGTTCAGGTATTCTTTTACCAGCTGCGGGACATCCTTCAAAGCTGCTTCTTTATTGTAATCAGCCTCTCCCAAGTCTAATTTCATATCCTCAAGGGCAGCATTCATTGCTTCTTCGGTTGCCTGATCCATCTGACCGCGAGCATATGATCCTTCAAATAAATAGCCGAAATCAACAAGCTGCTTCTGAATGCTTAGGATATCCTGATAAGAAGCAGGTTCGTTTGTATTGATCTCAACAGGCGGGAGCGTGTTCAGCGTGTCTGTGGGATCGTTCTGCGCTGCTCTGCGGCCTGCAATGGCGATGATGAGCAGTATGATCAGCACGATCGCTACGATGATACCGCCGAATATGAATATCTGCCTGCGGCCTGTATCCGGCTCGTCGGGTTCCTCATGATCGGAGACAGCTGCCTTTTTCCGGGACTGGGCAACATAGATCGTTCCGTTGGCTTCAAATACTGGCAGCTTTTTCTCGCTGGAAGATGCGTTTTCACGCAGGGCTTCCTTACCCTCCGCAAAGCGCTGATCCGCCCCGGGGACGATCTGCACGGAACCGTCCGGCATACGCTGGGCACAATCTTTGGGGAAATATTCCCTGACGCGCACCTTTACCTTGCCTTCCAGGTCCATTGCAATGTATACGATGCCGTCACCGTCCTGACCGATGGCGCGGCCTATCATCCACTTTCCTTCCAATATCGTACCCGGCGTCAGATGGTCGGGCGATACGGGAGCGTTCACATCTCCGCCGCAGGCGGGGCATTTGTCAGCTCCGCCGGTATCGGCAAAACAATACATACAGGTGCTGCCGGTTTTCTTTTCCATTGTTTCTCCCTCCGTAATCATTCGTGATCAGCGCGTTACAACTGTAAGCGCCTGCTTTTTGACTTCTGAATGGATCTCTTCAATGCTTCCTTCCGCGTTGATCCGTATAAAACGCGGATCATCTGCCATGGATTGGAACGCATCATAAACGCGGCGGACAAAATCGCTCTTCTCCTGCTCGATCCTGTCCGGAGATGAGACGCTCAGCCTTCTTGAGAGAGCCTTTGCGGGGTCTATCTCAAACAGGAAGGTGACATCCGGCATGGTACCATCGACTGCAGCACGGTTGATCTCGAGCACTGTTTCGGTACCAAGCCCCCGGCCCGCGCCTTGAAAGGCAACGGATGAATCCAGAAACCTGTCGCAGAGCACGATCTCCCCGCGGCTGAGGGCAGGACGGATCGTATCCCGCACATGCTGCGCCCTTGATGCCGCAAACAGATAAGCTTCGCAAACATCCGTCATGCCATGCATATCCGGATTGAGAACCAGCTTCCGTATCGCTTCACTGACAGGGCCTCCGCCGGGTTCTCTTGTAGTTTTGACGTACCAGCCGCATGTTTTGAGCCATTCTGACAAAATTTTCATCTGCGTTGTTTTCCCGCAGCCGTCAGAACCTTCAAAACTGATAAAACAGCCTTTTTTCTCGCTGGAAAGC
>DBXA01000057.1:25750-36790 GCA_002309235.1 Christensenella sp. UBA1224
CCGACGGAAAACATCCCGAGTTCTTTGGCCGCTTCGATATCGAACCGCCTGTCGCCGATCATACAGCTTGCACCGGTCCTGCTGCCGAGCGCTTTTTGTATCAGCTGTACCTTATCCGCGGTATGATCTGATCTTGTTATTCCTACGATATCATCGATGAACGGGCCCATGCCGAAGTGATCGACGATCTTCTGCGCAAATTCCGTTGGTTTTCCGGTTGCGATAAGGACTTTGGAACCGCTTTTCTTAAGTGCTTTCAGGACATAGGGGATCCCTTCGTACACCCTGCATTCCTTCCAGCCGGTTACGGAATACCTTTCACGGTAGAGATCTACCGCATGAAGGGCTTCCTCATCGCTGAGACCGCAATATGTCATAAAGGAGTATTTGAGGGGCGGCCCTATGAACCGCAGCATCTCTGCGTGGGAGAGGGGGCGTTTTCCGATCTTTTCAAGGGCATAAGCCGCGCTTTTGATGATGCCTTCTTCAGAAGCTATAAGCGTCCCGTCCAGATCGAAAAGAACATTGTCGTACAGCATCGGGACCTCCAGAGTATGTTTTCTTATCATAATATAATATCAAAATGCGCATGTGAGTACAAGATATCTCCCGTTATGTTTCACTCAATCCCGTCGGTTTGCCGGAAAGGAGATCAAATACCTCCTTTGCGGATATCTTGGGGAGATTTCGCGATATAGCCTTTGTCTTATACGGATCCAGCCGGCAGATCGCCTTATTGTCACACAGGTCACAGGGAGAGTAACTGCCGATAAGGGCAGGCGCCGCAGCGATAGCACCGCTTTTGATCATGAAGATATATTCGTGTGCTTTATCTATCGCGTTCCTTATGAGGAGATCCAGCTGATCCTTTGTGACGAGCGATGTACTTTTGGCAGGCTCCCCGCTGTTTTTCATAGAGACCTTAAGAGACTCTGAGGGAGGGTCCGATAAGGCGCGGAGTGTTTTTTCATCGTTGAGCATGAGGCCGTTCAGGCGCAGCTCGTTATTGCGGTCCTTTGCGATCTCATCGGGATCTGTGCTCCTCGTCTTTATCAAAGGATCCGAAACCGTGAAGTACAGGGCAGCTGCCGGCTCTGCGTCATACAATCCGCCTGCTGCGAGCAGGTATATCAGCAGCTGCAGCTGAAGGCCGTAATATAACTGTGAATAATCGATCTCTTTGCCGCTGCGCTTATAGTCGATCACGCAGATCCATTTTTTGCCGCCGTTTTCTTTATCGTTCCAGACATCGATCCGGTCGATCCTGCCCTCGAGCTTTGTACCATCTATAACGGTATCGGGACAGTCTTTGAAAGCTGCTTCTGCAGCGGCAGGGGAAAAACGGCTTACTCCCATATGCCTGAGTATCGTGCCGGCGCTTCGCCTTGCGGTGGAGCGCAGCTCTTTGATCTCATTGTGTGAAACGGTATCGTCCTCGGTGATATAGGGGTAATATTCTTTTATCAGAGAGCTGGTGATGCTGTCCATCTGCGCGATGGCTGCCTCAAGCTCCATCTTTTCTGGGCATACTGCCATGAAACGGCTGATCGCTTCATGACAGAATGTACCGGAATCCCTTGGTGTAACTCCATATTCCGTGATCTCTTCGCAGCGGACCCCATATCTGACAAAGTGGCGGAAAGGGCAGCCGGCAAAATTTTCAAGCCTCGTGATACTCATTCGGGAAGGACCGTTATACAGCTTATTTGCCAGATTTTTGTCTATTGCAGAGGGTATCTCATCGCCTTTCAGCGCAAGACTGAGCATGCTGATCCGGGATCTGTACTTTTCCGTTTTGGAAAGGGCGTGTATGGACAGAGCATCCCGTTCCGTTACGGCATCTTCACGGCGCAGGATGCTGCCTGCCTTGATCAGCGCTTCTTCCGGTTCGAGCATACGCTGCATCTCTTCAGTCTTGTCCTCCTGTATGCCGCCATAGACCGGGCATTCGGGGTAGACAGAGCGTACGGAAGACACGATGCCGGCCGGGTGCCGTATGCTGCCGTCAGATGTACTCACGTGCCAGGATATCCGAACTTCTTCTTCCGCAAACGAAACAGCGTTTTTTACCGCGAGCATGCGCATATAAGCGCGGTCCTGCCGATCAGGTCCCAGCCAGACATCGTTTGAGAGCGCTTCGCGTTCCCGGTCGGTCAGCAGAGATGGTGTCAGCGTTTCGTCGGAATCTGTTGCGCCGAGTATCATAAGCAGCTTCACAGGCCTGCCCTTCATATGCTCTAAGCTTCCGGCTGTGACGGAATCTGCCGATTGGGGAAGAGGCTTCAATTCTGCGGTCGACAGCGCCTGCCTGATGAGCTCGAGAAGCATCCTGGCATCCGGTGCTTCGTCGGGAAACAGCAATTCGATCTGATCCAGGCAGCTGATGAGCTTTGTCCAGACCTGACCTCCCTCTGAAGCCCTGATCTGCTCCCCGCATTCAGCCAATGCCTCGGTTTCCTGCAGCATTCTGGCGTAAGCGCCTGTTTCTTCAAGGTATGTGAATACAGACTCCAGTTTATCCTTCGTTTTTCCTTTTTTGATACCTTCGGAGAGCTTTTTGACAGGGCCGAAACACTTTTCGCGATGATCTTCGAATTCGGCATGCGTGCCTTCGGGATCATCTTTTATATGCCATGCGCTAAGCCATCTGCTGCCTCTGACGCCGTGAATACGCGCGAAGTTGCGCATCTGAGAAGCCTCGGCAGCTTCCAGGCCCGAATACCCAAGTGACAAGAGCGCCTGTACATCACTTTCTCTTACAGGGCCTGCAGCACACCGCAAGGCCGCCAATAGACTTGCGCAGAGCGGATGGAGGACAGCCGACCTGCTCTCCGGGAAAAATACGGGTATATCGTATATCCGGAATACGCGTCTGAGAGTCGAATACATGGCCTCCGGGTTTTGACAAGCTATGGCGATATCTCTGTAACGCCAGTTTTGATCCCTTACAAGTGATTTTATGGCGGCTGCGGCATGCTCGGCCTCGTCTCTGGGATTGCGCGCCGCGTATAACTGTATTCCCGCAGGGATTCCGTGCCTTGGCTGGATGGAGGTACGGAAAAGCTCGCCTTCAAATATCCTTATATCGTTGAGCGGCCGCTCGGCACATGGGATCTGCGTGCGAATGAAGGCTATACCCCTTTCGGAAAGAAGCCTGAAAGCTCTTTTCATGGAAGCCTCCATAGGACCGTATATCCTGGAAGAATGTGCCGCGTTTTCACTTGTCGCAAGGATACGGACCGCGCAGCTGCACTTTTCCAGAGCGGCCGCGCATTGGATGAGTGGTCTTGTCATCAGGTCAAAACCGTAGAACCATACACAGGCGCCTTGACAGAGACCGGATCCGGGCAGCTGTGCGAAGGCGGCAGCGCGTAAAGCTTCTTCATCGGTTCCTCGTTTTCCGACCAATCCTTCCCAAACTGAATAGAGGCGGGAAATATCATAAAGCTTATCACCCAGCTTGGTCCCGGCAAAGCGATCAGCCGTCCGGGCCACATCTTCCGAGGAAAAACCCGCTTCGCGGAATGCGCTGATACTCTCTGCGGCTAATGCGGCAAATGCCGGCTTTGAACGGATCCGTTCATAACAGGATAAAGGTTTGTCGACTGCTTCTATAGCTTGCCGTATCAGCATAACGGCGCCGTTTTCATCTATGAAGGTATGATCGCTGCCGCCTGTTTTTTCCAGGATCCTTGAGCAAAATCTTCTGATAGAAAAGACCTGAAACCGAAAGGAACCGGAAAGACCTGCGGAAGCGAGCGCGAGCTGTTCCGTTTCCAGAGTGATCTGTTCCGGTACAATGATAAGGGCTTCTTTTCCGCTGTTGTTTGAAAGCTCGGCCTTGATCTCTTCGGCAAGCTCTCTTCGAAGCGTCCACGCATCGGAACAGATAAAAGATATGCTCATCCTCTGCTCTCTCCTTAGATCGTTCCATTTGAGGATAGTATAGCAGATGATATAAAATTTAGCTATCATTATTGATCTATTGATGAGAAAGGTTGAAGGATGGAACGGATTATGTTACAATAAAAATTGGCTTAAAAAATTGGCCGCAAATTGAAAACAAATGAAAGAAGGAAAACCCATGAAACTGCCCGGAAGACTGTCGATCGCATGCATTGAAGAAGACAATCCCCTGAAATCCTATTTCAGGATCAAGCCCCTTGTTGTTACGGAACAGGATAGGATCGAACTGTTTCGTGAGGCGAAAGAGACTTTTCCTACGGAAGGATATATGAGAGTCGTTCCCGATAAGAACGAGATGAGCGTGTTTAAAGCAAGGATGCATGACATGGGCAGGTATTGCCTGCTCGATCTGAGAAAATACCCGGGTGAAAACGAGAAGATCAGGATCAATAAAAATTACGATAACAACGGTCAGGATACCAATGCCTTCATCGTATATTCCGATGTTATCTTATCTCCTGCACAAGGTCTGCTCACTCAGGTGATCGACGTGGATGAAGAACCGGGCAGCGAGCTTTCACTTTCTGAGGTTCTCCCTGTCACGCCTTTTGTTGCCCTTCGTTTCCAGGGAAAATGCTTCGGGCCTTATAAATGGACACAGGATGAAAACGGTACTGTGCTTTTTAGCTGCGCAGATGCACTGAAAGCGCTTTGGCCGGAAGCGAACAGACCTGCCGGTATCTGTATCTCACTTGAGGATGGGGTGAACGTATTCATTAATATCTCATCCCTTGAAGCACAGGAGACTGCTCTCCCTGCCGAAACAGCAGGGGAAGAAAAGAAGAATGAAACGATACCGGAACCTATCATTCAGGAGAAAACCGAAACTGAGACGGGCAAGGAAGAACAGCAGGAAGACCTGGAACTGCCGAGCGAATATCCGTATACCTCTCACAGGGCGATCAATGCCCGGATCACAATGCGGGAGCAGGCACTCCTTGCGCAGATGGGGATAAGCCCGAAACGCTGCAGGAGCCTTTATCAGATCGTAGATGAAAAATGGCGTAAGAGCAGGATAGATCAGCTGGGCCACCCTGTACCGCTGTCTGCCATGGGTTCACCCGCTGCGGATGATCCTATCGAGAATGCCATGACATCCATCAGGGCAGTTCTCGCTATGCCGGAAGCGCGTACGAGCCTGATAGAGGAAATGCGCCGCAATGAAGTGCTGAATGAAGCGCTTGAAACTGTATACGGAACGCGCAGGGCGAAAACCGGGGATGACGAACAGGCCACTGCTCTTGAAGCGGAAAAGCTCAGGCTGTCCGGGGAAATAGAGGCGTTGAAAAGCCGCCGGGAAGCGGAACGGCGTATGATCATGGAGGAGCTCCGCACGCAGTATGCCGCCGAGTTCTCAAGGCTGGAAGCGAAAAAGAAGTCGCTCGACAAAGATATCGAAAAGCTTAGAAATACGGTGGATGAAGCGAGGTCTGCGGCTTCCGTCGCCGTAAAAGAGATGAACGAAGTCACCGGGGAGGAAATGGACAAAAAGCTGCGCGAGCATATCATCTCATCTCGCGTCAATGACCTGCTTAAGGGCATAAACGGAGAAATGAAGGTCATGCCCGCCAGGCCTGCGACTGTATCGCCTTCTGCTGCAGAACTGATAAGCGACGTGCGTTCTTATTTTGAGCGTGCCGGCAATTTTATGGATAACGATACGACCGTCAATCTCCTTGCGTGCCTGACGTTGAGCCGCGGGATACTGCTCTCCGGCCCTGTCGGCAGCGGGAAAAGGGATCTTGTAAGGCTCCTGGCCGGATCTATCGGCGTGTTGAATCCGGAATACAGGCGTTTTATGCTGACATCGGATGAGAACGCCGTACGCAGGGCAGTGGAAGAGGGGAACCTTGTATCAGACGATGATACGATCTCAATAGCGGCTCTCATCAATCCGAACGGTAATCCAAACGCTCTTCAGATCGCTTCTTCTCTTTTGTACAATATGCAGAATGTCGGAAGCGGCCTTCGCATTATCGTTTCGATCGCCGATGCTCCGGATGCTTTGCCCGTTTCATCCGCTATATATGACCGTGCTTTTATGATAAGGCTCGGAAATAGGGGGGCGGATGCTCCGTGGCGGCCTGCGGCAGCGCGCCCGCTTGTTTTCGGGCAGGCGGTATCGCTGAAGACTTTGAAGGATATATTCGCGCCCGTAAATGACCTTCCGGCCGAAATGGAAATGCGGATGACGGCTTTACGGGAACAGTTGGATAAGCTCGGAACCCCCATCACCAGGCGTTCGCTGGACGCCACCTGGAACTACTGCAGCGCCGTCCTGCCGTATATGCAGTGTTCACCATTGGACATACTGGATTATGCGCTTTCGCAGAGAGGTCTTCCGACACTGCTTGCCTGTATGCCTCCTGAATCTCTTATGAAGCTGCCGGATGTGTTTAAAGACATGAAGCGCTGCATGAAGATCATCGATGCGCCGATCCCTCTGCCCGCTTTGTACTGAACGAATAAGAAAGGGCCTTTCCGCAGTGACCGGAAAGGCCTTTTTTATAGAAAGAAATTGCAATTCTGCGCGATGATCAGCCGGCATTGGTATTCGGTGCAGGCGTTGTGAAGATATCGTCTTCACCAGGGACTGTATCTTCAGGCGCTGTATCATTCGTGGTTTCATTTGCGGTCTCACCGCTTTTTGCGGAGTAATCATCTGCGATATCGATGAGAAGATCGGAAAAGCTGATCTTTGTGATGGGTGTATCACGGAAATAAGAAGATATGGTGGGGTAAGCAAAGATCAATGCGATGATCAGCAATACAGCGACCAGTATGCTTGAGATCATCTTAAGAAGAGCATGAGCATAGCCCCAGTTGCGCTTGCTCGGCTTCTTGGAGCCGAGAGCGGTCACAAGAAAAGTGATGAGATTGACTACCGGGATCTTTTCAAGGAGCAGCGTCCACATCCAGTTTCCAACGGAAACAGAGGAAGATGTGATCCTGTCGTTATCGTTATTAGCCACGTTTGTTCCTCCTTCAGGTGAGTTTTATGGAAAATAAGGCTTTGGTGCGGATCAGTCTTTGACTTGGAGACTAAGGAAGAAATCCTTGCATGTTTCCAGGAAAGCGGTTACGGTATCTTTGAACAGGAAATAAACGCCTACCAGGATCGCGGCGATGATAAGGCACCACAAAAGATGCGCGGCTGCCCACTTTCTCTTACTGGTCTTCCGTGACCCAATGGCGGTGATGATGTAAAAAAGTATGTTGACACCGGGGATGTAGCTCAGTATGATGGACCACATCCAGTTGCCGGGCGATACCGGCGCATTCTTGTGGGAAGTACGCTCTTCTCTTGACATGGTAAAACCCCTTTCGCCATAGTAACAAATATGTTACAATTTTATACAGGAAATCAGCCGCTGCCCGCAGACAGCGCTTCTCGACTAATATTATATCTGTATGAAAAGAATAAGTCAATGCAAAATATGACAAAATATTGGAAAAGTGTTACTAAAATTCATTGGTACGACATAAAAATGAAATATTTTACTGTTTTTCGTTCTTGTCATTTATATACAGCCTGGGCACCCTTTTGCTGATGTCGCATATGATCTCATAGCATATCTTTCCCGCGGACAAAGCCATGTCATTCGCGTCATAGCCTTCTCCGAGCAGTGTTGCCTCATCCTCATATCTCGCGTCCGGTATGTCGGAGATATCCACCATCATCTGATCCATGCACACCAGCCCTGTGATCGGAGCCTGCTTTCCGCGGATGATGACATGACCTTTGTTGGAAAGCGCCCGGCTGTAGCCGTCCGCGTAGCCGGTAGGAATCGTAGCGATCCTCATATCCCGCGGCGCGGTGAAGGTACGCCCATAGCCGATCGTTTCCCCGGTACGTACGTTTTTGATCATGGATATGACGCTTTTCCAGGAAAGCGCAGGCTTTATCCCGGCAGGCAGGTGAAGGGAAGGGTCCGGCTTCAGGCCGTACATGATGATGCCGAGCCGTACGAGATTTCCGTAAGGGGGCATGCGCATACCGCCGGCTGAATTCATGCAGTGGATATAAGGGAGTCTCAGATCTGAAACCCTGTTGGCGACAGACTTGAAGCGCTCTATCTGCCCGGCGGAGAATGCGTCGCCCTCTTTGGTGTCCGCGACGCACAGATGGGTAAAAAGTCCGGTCAGTTCAAAGCTGTTTTTATAGCTTCGTATGGTTCTCTCGCATGCTTCAATGTCACTTCCGTCAAGCCCTATGCGGTTCATACCGGTATCGATGGCAAACTGGGCTTTTATCCCATGGCCGGCAAACTGGGAAGCGTATTCTTCGGAAAGCAGTGCCTGTGTGATATCGTATTCCTTCAGCTCGTCGATCGCGCTGAAAGGGGTATAGCCCAGTATCAGGATCTGCCCGGTGATGCCCGCTCTTCGAAGCACCATAGCTTCTTCGATATTTGAGACGGCAAAGTCCGTGCAGCCTGCTTCCTGAACAAGGCGGGCAGTCCTTATGTCACCGTGTCCGTAAGCATCTGCTTTTATGACAGCCATGATCTTCTGGCCCGGAGCTGTGAGAGACTTATATATCGAATAATTGCGTTTGATCGTATCTGTATTGATCTCTACCCAGGAACGTCTCAGCATTGTATTCTCCTGTTGATTCAGAATGATAAGTATTATACAATAAGTCGGTTAAAAACATGCATGCGGTAAATGCATCATTTGTATTGACGGCTGCTATGCGCGCTTATTGATGTTTTATCGGCAGCTGCGGTATAATAAGGATATATGATGAAGCTATTTCAGCGGGAATGGGGGAAATATGGAAATAAAGCTTATCCTGGGCTGGATCATTGCCATTGTTTCGATCATAGGCTGGGCTGCGGAATATGCATACAGGCTTCGGACCCGGCCGGAACTTGGCCTGCCTCTTTCTATATGCACGATCATCCTTACCGTATATGTATTCGGTCTTGTCAATGCGCTTATGCCCGGTGCCTGGATCGCGGCATGCTCCGGCTGTGTGCTGTTCCTTTGGACACTGATAAAACGAAGGGATATCCTGAAAGGTTTCTTTTCACCCGGGATCCTCTTCCTGGCGCTCTTTGCTGTGTTCCTTGGTTGGCAGGTACATGATGATGCTTTGTCCCATAATGATGATTTCAATCATTGGGCAGTCATCGTAAAAAACATGCTCCTTCGGAATTCCTATCCGGATCCTTCCGTAACGGCTATCGACTTTTCGTCTTATCCGCCCGGATCCGCTACATTTATATACTATATAAATACCATAACGATGGGCGATATCTCGGAAGGAAGGTTCATATTTGCCCAGAATCTTATGATATTGTGCCTTCTGACGCCGGTTTTTGCCGTCATGCAGCCAAAGGATGACAGGGAATCCTCTCGTCCGTGCCTGTATCTGATGCTCTTCGCATGTGCCCTGCTGATGTTCCTGTATGAATTCCGTGCGCTGATAGTGGATGTCCTGAACGGGGTCATCGGCTTTGCGGCTGCGGGAGGCGCACTGCATTTGAGGAAAGAACCGCGCAAGGCCATTCTCTATGCTGTACCTGTAACGGCTGTAGGCCTGCTGGTCAAATATTCCAACATCTATTACGCAGGTCTCACATTCCTGATACTTCTGTCTGTATGTGCCTCGGCGAAAAAACGGGGAGAAAAAAGCTGTTTTTCCTATCTGTGTATTTGGGCAGGCTTCAGCATACTGATGGTCGGCGCATGGTTTGTTCATGTACGCCTTGTCTTCGGCGGGGTAGCAGACACGCATTCCATGAATATCGGCCGCATCAGAGATGTCCTGAACGGCTGGTCAAGGGCGGATGTGATCCATATCGCGCGCGTATGTCTCCGGATGGCGACCAATCCGACAAAATCCAGTGTTCTCCTTACTCTATTCATGAACGCGGCAGCTGTCGGTCTCGCAGTCGTAAACCGCTGTCTTTTCCGCCGGCCGATGAAAAGGATCATCGGTTCTCTTTGCATGGCGGATATGGCATATATCGGCTACCAGGTCATGCTGTTTTGCGCGTATGTCCTCTCCTTTCCGCGGGATGAGGCGATGCGAGGCGCCAGCTACGGGCGTTATAACATGAGCATCATGATATGGATCATAGGCTTTATGTCTTATGTCTGTATCGATGAGCTAAGAAAGCTTTCCGCTGATCGGGCTGAAAAGAAGAGCATTGCCCGGATCTGGAAGGCCGTTTACGGAACGGGCTTTGCCGTGATCACTGCGGCAGCGCTCATCGTAACGGGGGAAGGTTCCACCCTTTTCCAGGAGGTCGCATACGACGGAACCTGGCGCCAGGCTGCCGATACGGTCCTCGCGGATGAAGAACTGGTATACGATGACAATACGCGGTTTTTCATCCTAGCAGCCGATCCGGACGCAAAACAGGTATCGAGTATCTTCCACTATAAGGTCAACCGGCGTGTGGATTATGCCTGGGTTGGTGAGATAAACAGCACGGAGGAGCTCATGTCGCGCGCAGCAGATGACGATTATATCATAGTCCTGGAAGAAGATGACAGGATAAAAACGCTTATCGGCGGCATAGGCTGGTATCCTGCCGGAATGTAGATCGGGACCGGCGATCTGCGTTTGAGATCTCCGGGCATCTCAGCTCTGAGATTATGTCGGTGAAAAATAGGTTTACCGTCGCTGACCGGCACTAAAAAATGCTTCGCTGCGCTTAGCGCGATATGCCGCCTTTGGCGGCGTGAAGGCGACCCCGGCTCGCCGAACAACGTGAGGCATATCGCGTGTCGAGAGACACATATCGCGCCTGAAAGGCATATCGCGTGCCGACAGGCACATATCGCGCCCGCAGGGCATAGACCATGCTTCGCTGCGCTCAGCGCGATATGCCGCCGATGGCGGCGCGATATGCTTCGCTTTGCTCAGCGCGATATGCCTCCCTGCGGTCGGCGCGATATGCTGACTTTGGCAGCGAGAAGGCGACCCCGGCTCGCCGAATAACGTGAGGCATATCGCGTACCGAAGGTACATATCGCGCCTGAAAGGCATATCGCGCCTGAAAGGCATATCGCGTGCCGACAGGCACATTTCTAGGGAGGCAACTTCCCGTCACTGCACCG
>DBXA01000057.1:36899-37027 GCA_002309235.1 Christensenella sp. UBA1224
CACTAAAATATGAGTTTACCGGCACTAACCGTCACTTCACCGTCACTAAAAGACGAGTTTACCGGCACTAACCGTCACTTCACCGTCACTGAAAACAGGTTTTACCGTCACTGACCGGCACTATATAT
>DBXA01000034.1:0-183 GCA_002309235.1 Christensenella sp. UBA1224
GGCCGGCATCAAGCTGGAGGATGGCCTTTCCCTTGCGGAACAGCTCAAGGCTGTACAGAAGCTGATGGCAGAAGGCGACAAGCGTGTTCCCGGCATCTATGAGACGATAGGTGTTTACTTCGGCTATGCGATCGCCTGGTATTGCCGGTTCTATGATATCAAGCACGTGCTGATCATGGGCCG
>DBXA01000034.1:289-677 GCA_002309235.1 Christensenella sp. UBA1224
CAGTCCGTTGCCGCGGCAAGCCTGCCGGAGCTCCGCAAGTGATCAGAATACCATGAACACATGCCAGGGAGGCCCTTCAGACAAGGGTCTCCCTGTTTTGAAGAGAGGGACCAAGGGATCAGGAAGGCGACAGGATTTATTCACCGCATCTGCTTTACCTGTCAGTAACATTGTGGTAAACTTATCCATAGAAGCTGAGGAGGGATGCTATGAAACAGAATACTTCACGCACCGAAAAGCTGCTGCTTGCGGCGACATTTCTGTTATGGTTTTCTGTGTACACATATCCTTCCTTCCTCGCAAGCTATGTGCAGAACGAGCTGCAGGCAGGGGCTGTCATGATCGGAGCGATCACGGGCAGCTACGGCTTTACGCAGATGATACTGCG
>DBXA01000034.1:722-5818 GCA_002309235.1 Christensenella sp. UBA1224
GGCGACCGCTGCTATGGCGGCTCTGGGCCTGATGCTGAGCCGCAGCCAGGTGGCGGTGCTCCTGTTCAGGGGATTATCGGGTGTTGCCGCCTCCACATGGGTCATGTACAGCGTGATGTATTCCTCCTGTACGGCCCATGAAAAGCTGGGGCATGCCATGAGCACGCTCGCCTTCTATCAATACGGTTCGCAGGTCATCGCCATGATAGCGGGGGCGTTCCTGGCGGACAGGATTGGCCGCTGGGCGGCCTTTGCGCTGGCTTTCGCAGCTGGGATTGCGGGGACAGTAGTCACATCCCTGATCACGGACCTTCCGCCGGAAGGTGACAGGCAGTCGCTCAGGGATTTTGCCCAGGTATTGAAGAGCCGCAGCCTGATTCGCGGTACGCTCCTTTCCACCGTGTTCCATTTTGTGTGCTGGGGCACTGTGCTGGGGTTCACCGTCAACTGGGCAAGCGGTGTGATAGGCCTCTCCACTGCCCAGCTGGGCTTTCTTTCGGCAGCGTATTTGCTGCCGAACACCTTCACATCCCGACTTGCGGGATCTATCGAGGCGAAGATAGGAAGGCGGAACCTTCTCACCTACGGTTTTGTGATCGTGGCCTGCGCGTCGTGGCTGTACAGCCTTACAGCAAGCGCGGTATCGCTGTTCGCGGTGCAGATCATGTTCGGCTGCGGCATGGGTATGATCGTCCCTATGACCATGGCGGATGCCATAACCGATATCCCCGGTGAGAAACGCGGCGCCGCAATGGGATTTTATCAGTCCATATACGGTGTGGGTATGTTTTTAGGGCCGCTGATCGCGGGTGCCGTAGTCGATGCGCATTCCACGGCGGAAGATATCGTTTCCGGCTACAAGGCAAACTTCGGCGTGATGGCGCAGATAGCGCTGCTCGGCGCAGCTCTGGCGTTTATTTTTACGGAAAGGAAGGCACAGAAATGACGAGAAAAGGTGTTTACGAGATAAGAAGGATCCCGGAGGGTATGGGCTGTATGCCTCTGGAGGGTGTTTTTACACCGGATCAGATAACAGGCTGTTATGCCGCTCTTGAAGAGGCCTCTATGGACCAGTACGTATGGCCGGATGACGGCTACAGGCCGGAGGCGCATGCGAGAGTGGGCTGGAACAGCGCGGGGATCCATGTCCTTCTGTACGCGAAAGAGGAAAAGGTGCAGGCTTTGTGTACGGAGACCGGCGGCAGGGTGTGTGAGGACAGCTGTATGGAATTTTTCTTCATGCCCTTCCCGGAGGAGGATAAGCGCTATCTGAACGCGGAAATGAACCCTATCGGCACACTGCACCTCGGGATAGGAGAGGGGAGACCCGGTAGGATCAAGCTGAAGGGTGAACTCCCGGGAGACTTTGTCATATATAAATCCGCGCATGAAAGTGCATGGTGGGCGGTATCCTATACCATACCGATGTCCCATATCGAAAAGGAATTCGGGAAAAGGCTCGGCCCAGGAAGCGTGATGCGCGGCAATTTCTACAAGTGTGATGAAAGCGTACATCCGCACTTTGGAACATGGCAGCCTATTACAAGCGAAAAGCCGGATTTTCACCGGCCGGAATGCTTCGGAGAGATGATACTAAGATAGACGTCTCACTGTGTTCGGCGCGATATGCCTCACTTTGTTCGGCGTGTTCCGGGGTTCCCTCTCGCCGATGCAGGCGGCATATCGCGCCGGCAGGATATCATGCGTCCGTCAGGACATCTTCAGGTAGTTCATGCTGACATAGCCTGTATTGTCGCCGGAGTACTTGATATGAGCCCAGTTCCCGTCAATGCTTGTAACAGTGACGGTCGTGCCGCTCTGGAGCGTGGTAATGCGGCCTGTGGAGGAAGAAGGCCCTTTGCGTACGTTGAGGCGCGCAGTCGTCTTAGCGGTGCGTCCTACGGCCACGTAATTCTTGCTGATATAGCCTGTCGTGCTGCTTGCGGTTATGATCTTGTACCAGTTGCCGGAATTGCCGATGATCTTGACATGATCTCCGCGCTTTAACTGGGTGAGCTTTTTATAGGTGGATGCAGGGCCGGAACGCACGTTTACGGTTGAAGAAGCGTATTTTGTGGTGACGGTGCCCGGATCATACGCCGTGGAATCCCAATCTTCGGAAGGTGTCGTATCGTCCCAGTCATCCCACCAGTCAGAGCCGGATATGGCAGAACTCCAGCCGGCTGTTCCGTAACCGTAGATATATATATTCTTGATGTAGCCGGTCAGTCCGGTTGCATCGACCTTAATCTTGGACCATTCGCTGCCCAGTGAGGTTACGGTGATCCGGTCTCCATGGTCGACATAGCCGTTTGTGGCGTAGGATGTGCCGGCTCCCGCACGTACCCGCAGTGAGCCGCCGTCTTCGGAGACATATACGCTCTTTCCGATTATAAACTTGGCCGTGTCCGGGGTCGAGCTGTTTTTCACGAAGTATTTGTTCTTGATATAACCGGATCTGCCTGTGGATACGGATCGCACCTTAGACCAAACGCTGCCTTCGGAAAGGATCACGATCTGGTCACCGTCGTGCAGGTAACCGTTTGTGGAATAGGTTGTCCCCGCACCGGCGCGAAGCCGGAGAGAACCGTCTTTGTATTGAAGCTTGACGGAAGCTGTAGTCTCCGCCGCGGCTATAGAGAACAGCAGTGCCGCAGCGAGAAGGAAAGCGATGATGTGTCTGAACTTATTCATGTCTTTCACCTCACATGATTGGTTATATCCTTTAGACACAGGTGAGGGCTAAAAGGTTGCGAACATTTGATATATTTTGGATGCCGCTTTGAGCATAAACAGGGGGAAAAGACAAAATGGCACAATGGATATGGCGCTACGGTGATCATGAGATCTATCACAGTTTGCTCCTTCACTCCCGCAGGGAGGAATTCGGAGCGGATTACCCGGCGATCTGGCACACGGATGCGCCGGAAAAGACAGTGAGCTTTTTCCGTGAGTTTGAGGCGGAAAAGCCATGCTGGATGAGACTGACGCCCTGCGGGAAGGGCAGCCTTGTGGTCGATGGGAAGCGTTTCCCGAGCGGGGAAAAAGTGGATATTCCGGCAGGCAAACACAGTGTGAGCGCGCGCATCGTGAACGTGGAAGGCCTGCCTGCCGCTTTCGTGGAAAGCGATATCTGCCCTTCAAATGGTGAATGGACATGCGGTATCAGGGAAAGAGGCGGATGCGAAAAGGTCGGCACAAGCGGATGGTATACAGACCCCGATGTAACGCCGGAAGTATTCCCTTTCCGGTACGAAGAGATAAAGCCTGCGGGCAAAGAGGCAGTGAACGGCGGTATACTGTATGATTTTGGGAAAGAGACCTTCGCCAGGATCACTGTGAGCGGTTGCCCTGAGGATGAGGAGATCCTGCTGGTCTACGGGGAATCCCGTGAAGAGGCGCTCGACCCGGAAAACGCTGTCATAAGACAGCGGCGGAAGGGGAAGACAGGTTATGAGCTGCATGCAAGGGCACTCAGGTATCTGTTTGTTTCCGGCGCTGAGAAGACCGTACGGGCGGAATTTGAGTACCTGCCTCTGGAAAAGAGAGGGTCGTTCCATTCCGACGACGAACTGATGAACCGGATCTGGGAAACATCCGCCTATACGTTCCTCCTCAACAGCAGGGAGTTTTTCCTGGACGGCATCAAGAGGGACCGCTGGGTATGGTCCGGGGACGCGTACCAGAGCTATATGGTAAACGCGTACCTGTTCTTTGATAAGGCGATCGCCGAAAGGACCATGCTGGCGCTGCGCGGCAGGGATGAGATGCCGGAGCACATCAATACGATACTTGATTACAGCCTCTACTGGCTGATAAGCATAGCAGATCATTACAGGCTATACGGGGACAGGGAATTCCTGATCCGCATGCTGCCCCGCATGAGATCCCTCCTCAAATATGTCGAAAAGGATACGGACGAGAATGGTTTCATCACCGGAGGAGAAGGCGCGTGGATATTCATCGATTGGAGCGAGATGGATAAGGAAGGTCCGATCTCGGCGGAACAGCTGCTCTACATACGCGCTTTGGAGGCGATGGCGGAATGCGAGGAGGCTGCCGGCAATGATGCATCTTTTCTGCGGGAAAAAGCGGGTACATTCCTTATGAAGGTCAACGAATTCTTTTGGGATGCGGAAAAGGGCGCTTATATCGACAGCTTTGTCTCCGGCAAGCGCCATGTCACAAGGCACGCGAACCTGTTCGCCGTGATATTCGGCCTTGCGGATGAGAAAAAGACTGCCTCTATCGTCAAAAATGTGATACTCAATGACGCGGTGACGCAGATAACGACGCCTTATTTCAAGTTTTTTGAGATGGACGCTCTGTGCAGGCTGGGGTTTATGGAACGGGTTGCCGAAAGGATCAAGGCCTATTGGGGCGGCATGCTCGCCCTCGGCGCGACCTCCATTTGGGAACAATTCGATCCGGAAAAGACAGGTGTCGAACGGTATGCCATGTATGGCAGCGCTTACGGATGCTCCCTGTGCCATGCATGGGGCGCGGGACCGGTGTACTTGATGGGCAGATATTACCTGGGTGTTCGGCCTGTTAAGCCGGGCTATGAGGAATACACTGTCGAACCATGTACCGAAGGGCTTGGCAATATTGAGGGCAGCGTTCCTACACCGAAGGGCGATATCCGGATAAAGGTTTGCGGAAACAGCGCTTCCGTATTTGCACCGTTTGAAGGCGGTATACTCGTCTGGAAGGGGAAGAAGAAAGCCATCAAGGCAGGGGAATGGACGCAAATCTCCGAGTAAAGCGCGGATGCTGAGGATCTGCTTACATGAAAGCATGGGGCAGAAAAAAAGATATTGCCCGCTTGGGCTTAATGACAAAGAATACCGGACTGCCATGATCGACAGTCCGGTATTTATGCTGAGATCAGTAATTCTTTTACAGGTTCCTCACAGCTTCAGTACATCCTTCAGGTATGTTCTGGAGACCTCGGCGCTGTGGTAGTTGCTCACCTCAGGCCTGTCGAGCTCTACGCAGAGGTATCCGTCGTAGCCCGCTTCTTCCAGCGCTGCCTTTACTTCAGGGAAGTTTACGGTTCCGTGTCCCAAAGCGCGGAATGTACCCATCTTCGCTCT
>DBXA01000094.1 GCA_002309235.1 Christensenella sp. UBA1224
ATGAGCATGTCATTGCAGCGGTCGGAAGCGATCGTGAGGCCGTGCACATAGGCGGCGCCGTAGCTGTGATCCCAATGATAATGGGAGATACCTGTCAGGTCAGGCAGGGGGAGGCCGTTTTTTACCAGATGGGAATAAAAGAGGGCAACATGAGTCTGTGAGGCTCCGGCATCTGCGGCGAAGGAAAGCCGTTCTCCTCTGATATAGCCAAGAGAAGGGCGGTCATAGTGAGAATCCGGTTCCAGATACCAGGTATGCTCGCGTAACGGATGAAACATCGTAAACCTCCTGTCATTTATGGTCCCCTTAAGCATCGGTACACAATGATGATATCACAGTGCCGGCCGCGGCACAAGAGATACTGTCAGAGAGATATCGTATCTATGCATTGCAGCAGGCGGATGTCCTCGCTGTCATGCGTTACCAGGAGAACGAGTCTCTCCCGTGCGTATTCGCGTATCGCCTGCGCGATGCGCTCCCTGCGCGCGGCGTCGATGCCGGAAAAGGGTTCATCCAGTATCAAGGCGCCGCCTCCATAGCACAGCGCCCTGGCTATGGCAAGGCGCCTCTTCATGCCGCCGGACATCTGCCGCGGAAGCGTCTTCGCTTCTTTTTCAAGGTCGGTGACTCGCAGGGCATCCAAGCATTTTGCTCTGTCCTGGCAGACGAACAGGAGGTTTTCTATGGCGGGGATTCCTTCCAGCAGGCGGTCTTCCTGAAAGACGAAAGAGAAAAGAAGCCCTTTTTCCGTTTCGACTGTACCGGTATAGTCTTTGTCCAGCCCGGCGATGATCCTCAGGAGCGTCGTCTTTCCGCAGCCGGAAGGCCCGGTCAGAGCCACGGCCCCCTTATCCGGCAGGGTGAGCGTGAGGCGGGAAAAGAGCAGCTTTTCACCGAAGCTTTTGCTGATATCCACAAGGCGGATCATTCTCCCCGTACCTCCTTTCCCTTCCCATCGTCAGAAAGAAGGCGGAGGATCAGCTTTTCCAGAAGCACGCTGATCAGTATCACTGTGAGCGTCCAGGCGAACACATCCGCCGTTTCCAGGTATACCTTGGATTGGTAGAGCATCTTCCCGATGGAATCTGCCGGTGTGCACAGCACCTCGGCTGCGACGCCCGCCTTCCAGGCCATGCCGAGAGCAGCACGCACGGCGGCGAGGAGATACGGCTTTACGGCAGGGATGTATATGCGGCGTACTGTCTTTGCTTTCGACACCCGGAACAAAAGCGCCATTTCGAGGAGCTTATCGGAGGCGGAACGTATCCCCGCCCGGATGTTGGAATAGAACATGGGGAACGCCATCAAAAAGCAGATGAATCCGGGTATGATCTGGCGGTTCAGCCAAACGAGCGCCAGTATGATGAAGGATGCTACGGGTGTGGAGCGGATCACTGCCATGACAGGCGAAAAGAGCAGGTCGAACAGGCCCGACCGCTCCGATACGGCGCCTGCGGCCGAACCGAGCACCGCTGCGGCCAGGAAGCCCAGGGTGATCCTGCACAGGGAAAAGGCCACCGTTCTGTAAAAGGCGGCGGTCTGCAAAAGCTCCCATAAACGGCGCAAAACCGCTCCGGGGGAAGGAAGGAGCACTTCCTTCCCGATCAGAGCGGCTGCCGTTATCCATATGACCAGCCAAAAGAGCCCGGCTGTTAAGGCGCGCAGTGCCGGATACCGGAATATCTTCACGGCAGGTAGTAGAAGGCCTCGTCGGGCATTGTGCCGCCGATGGAAGCCGGCTTTGCCTCAAAGAGGACGCCGAGCATATCGGATACGGCAGTCTTCATCTCTTCGCCCGTCAAAAGGCATATATTGCAATTGGGCAGGGCTTTCTTTGCCACGGCTGCCTTGGGGATGATGCCGGCCGCCTCGATCATGGCGGCTGCCTCATCGATGTTCTCGTTCACGAATGCTACGGAAGCGGCATATTCCTCCAGGAAGGCGGCGAGGGCCTGGGGATATTCCTCTGCGAAGGCGCTGCGTACGATGATGCAGCCCTGCACAAGGCGTGTATCGGATATCTTGTCCCATTCTTCGGTGAGGTTGAGGGCAATGCGGACATCGCTATTCCCCAGAAGGACACTTGTCACGTTGGGCTCTGGCAGCATGCCCAGTACGGTATCGCCGGATACCATCTTCGCAGCAAGCTCTGCGTGCTCTGCCACATATTCCACCGTAAGGTCGTTATCCGGGTCGATCCCGTTCTTTTCCAGAATGTAGCGCAGCACGTATTCCGGGTTGGATCCCTGGCCTGTGGCATACAGGGTCTTTCCCTTGAGGTCCTCGACAGAGGCAACGTTATCGCCGTTTTCGAGGATGTACAGTACGCCCAGCGTATTGACGCCCGCGACCTTTATCTGGCCCTGGGTTTTATTGTACAAAACGCTTGCCAGGTTGACGGGAACGGCGGCGATATCAAAGTTTCCGCTGATCACATCCGCCGATACCTGATCCGGCGCGGATGCGATGGTGAAGGAATAGGGGAGCGAAGCCGTGCTCTCTCCGGCATCGTGGATGAGCTTCGCCATGCCCATGCCCGTAGGGCCCATAAGGGTGGTCACACGGACGGTTTCCGGGAGGGCGGTCTCATCAGCCATGGCGCATGAGGCACACAGGCACACAGTCAGCAATAACGCAAGCAGTACAGAAAAGGTTCTCTTCATGGTTCTATCCTCCATATAAATTTGTGAGTTCCTGTGGGTTTGTGATAAGTATGTCCCGACCGCTGCGTTCGATCAGTCCGGCCTCCTCCAGGCTTTCGAATGAACGGTAAAGGCTCGCCCTGCTCATATCCAGCGCCGATGAGAGCCGGAGCATGCTCATCTTCAGGCTGATCCTGCCGGTCCCATCCATAAGGCTCAGAAGATATCTCGCGAGCTTGCGGTCGGCTGACCCTGCTGTAAAGGACGCGATCCTGCGGTTCAGAAACCGTATCCTGTCGGAAAGAAAACAGACGTAGTTGAGGGCAAATTCCTCACTCTGCCGCACAAGGTCCGTCATCAGCTTCTGATCGAGCGCGATGAGGAAACTGTTCCGGACTGCGCGTATCACGGATACGCCGCCGTTTCCTCCGAAGAGCGTGGCTGCTCCGAATACCGATCCTGGACGCAGGGTGTTGAGCGATGCGGAATGCTCATCCATACCGGTAACGTTCATTTCTCCCTCCAGAAGGATCAGCAGTTCGCCCTTCCTGTCCTGGCGGACGGTCTCTCCCTTCGGGACAGACCGACTGTCTGCGTTTGATATGACAAGATCTCTTGCCTGTTTCCCGATGCCTTGAAAGAGCGGTACGGCGTCGAGCATCTGTTCGATCAGCAGTGTATCCATTCCTCTTCTCCTGCTGCGGTTTATACGGGACCGTTCCCAAACATATATTGTCTCATATGAGACATATTTGCTCTGGTCAGCCGTATTATAAGCGCTGGGTCCCGCTTTGTCAATGGATACTTACAGGTATTTTTTGTTATCGGGGTGTGAAAAGGATTGCCAACTTCATGATTCCTTGTTATATTGTTACTATACGGTGAACCGGAGGGGACCTGTCCTTCCGGAAAACCGTGAGGACGCATTCCAGGATCATGGAACATAAGCTGACAGATGATCGGAGTGAAGCGCATGACCATTGCGGATATGGTAAACATTTTGAACGCGAAAGTATTGCTTGGTGAGGACAAGCTGGACACGCCGGTATACACCGCCTGCTGTTCGGACCTGATGAGCGATGTGCTGGCCTTTGTGGATGAAAAGACCGTGCTGATCACGGGGCTCACAAATCCTCACGTTGTGCGGACGAGCGAGATGCTGGATCTCAAGTGCCTTGTATTCGTCCGGGGCAAGATACCGACCGACGACATACTGGAGAACGCGCAGGAGCAGGGCCTAGTGGTCATCACCTCGAAACTTACGGCCTTCAGTGCCTGCGGGCTGCTCTATGATGCGGGCCTGCGCGGCGTGCCGGTACCCACGGCCTGGGACACGGAGGATTGATGATGGAGGAATTGTTTCGCATCAGTTATCCCGTGGCAGCGGCGGATTATGTCAATGCCGGCAAGGCCTCTACGGATATCAAGCGCCGCCTCAAGCAGCTGGGCGTTGGGGGAGATGTGCTCAGGCGGGTCGCCGTAGCATCCTATGAGGTGGAATTGAACCTCGTTATACACTCCATGGGCGGTGAACTGACGCTCACGGTATTTCCCGATGAGGCACAGCTGGTATCGGCTGATGTGGGCCCCGGTATACCGGATGTGGATATGGCAATGAGAGAGGGCTTTTCCACCGCAAATGATGAAGCCCGCTCCCTTGGCTTCGGTGCCGGTATGGGCCTTCCGAACATGAAGCGCAACGCGGATGATTTTTCCATTACCAGCGAACTGGGAAAGGGCACTACCATTTCGATGTCCTTTAAGCTGGCACAATAAAGGCACTCTGTGCCGAGAAAGGCTGCAGGAAGATTGATATGTACGAAAATAAGCGCTACCATTCCGTGCGTTTGGACAAGGATCTGTGTAAGGGCTGCACGAATTGCCTCACGCATTGCCCCACCGCGGCGATACGCGTACGCGGAGGACGGGCGCACATATTGGACAACCTGTGTATAGACTGCGGTGAATGCATCCGCATATGTGATTATCATGCCAAGGTGGCCTTCACCGATACGATGGACAGCATCAAGGCGTACAAATACGCGATCGCCCTGCCCGCTCCGTCGCTGTACGGGCAGTTCAGGGATCTGCCGCGTCCGGAATATGTACTGGAGGCTTTGAAGAAGATCGGCTTTGATGATGTCTTTGAGGTGGCCCGGGGCGCGGATATCGTCACCCGCGCGATCCGCGAGAAGATGAAGGATCCGAAACTGCCCAAACCGCTCATCTCCTCGGCGTGTCCTACGGTGGTGCGCCTTATACAGGTGCGCTTTCCCGAGCTTATCGAAAATATCGTGGATATCAGACAGCCGATGGAGGTGGCCGCTTCCGTCGCCAGAGCGGAATTCTGCAAAAAGAAGGGCTGCGATCCTTCGGATGTGGGCTGCTTCTTTATTACGCCGTGCCCTGCCAAGATGACGGCTATCCGTTCGCCTATCGGGCAGAAAATGTCTGCCCTGGACGGAGCCATATCCATGATGGAGATCTATGGGCTCATCGTGCCCTATGTCAATGAGATGCTCGGCGATACGCACTATAAGCTTTCGACCGGCTACGGCGTTGCGTGGAGCACCTCCAACGGTGAAGCGAATGCCGTATGCCCGGACAACAGCCTGTCTGTGGACGGCATCAACAATGTCATACGCGTGCTGGAAGAGGTGGAGAACAACAAGCTTTCCGACCTGCTCTTCCTTGAAGGCAACGCGTGTATCGGCGGGTGTGTCGGAGGTCCCCTGACCTTTGAAAACAGCTACGTAGCAAAAAACACCATACGCAAGATGGTACGCAACATGCCGCCTACGCATCCGGATGAGGCAGTGACGGGCGCGACGCTCAACAAATACCCCATGAAGAACGATCTGCCCTTTGAACCCAATCCGTCGGAAAAACTGGATGAAAACATGGTCGAAGCCCTGCGGAAGATGAACCGCATGAATGAGATCATAAAACGCTTGCCGGGGTATGACTGCGGTTCCTGCGGTTCACCTACCTGTGAGACGTTTGCCGAGGATATCGTCAGGGGCTACTGTACGGAGATGGATTGCGTGCACCTGCTGCGTGAGCGCCTTAAGGTCATGGCGGAGGATATGGTGGAGCTCGCGCAGTCGAGAAGGGAATAGTGCCGCTGCCGGAGCATCTTCCGGCCGGCTTTAGAAAGAAGGGATACGACTGTGAAGGTATCAGAACTGACGGCTCTTATCGGAGCGAAGAACCTGACGACGGAAATTGCGGAAGATAAGGAGATACTGTGCGGCTATGCTTGTGACCTGCTCAGCTGGGTCATGGCACATGGGGAAGAGGGTATGGCATGGGTCACCGTGCAGACCCATATGAATGTCATCGCCGTAGCGTCGCTGGCTGAAATGGCCTGTGTGGTGCTGCCGGAGGGCATAACGATGGATGAGGAGATACTTGCGAAGGCCAACAGCGAAGGCCTGAGCGTTCTCTCATCACCTATGACGGCCTATGAGATCTGCGGCAAGCTCTTTGCCTGCGGGATCCCGGCGCACGTTTGATCGATGGAAAAACTGTTTTGCGATCTGCATATCCATTCCTGCCTCTCACCCTGCGGCAGCGATGATATGACGCCGGCAAACCTCTCGGGTATGGCGATGCTCAAAGGGCTCCAGATGATCGCTCTGACGGATCACAATACTGCCAGGAACCTGCCTGCCGCAAAGGCCTGCTGCGATGCGTACGGGCTTTTGCTGATACCCGGCATGGAGATCACGACCCGGGAGGAGGTACACCTGCTGGGTTACTTCCCCACGGTCGAAAGAGCTATGGATTTCAGCGAGTTCTTAAGGGGCCATATGCCCGCGAAAAAGAACAAGCCCTCTTTCTTCGGGAACCAGCTGGTCGTGGATGAGGATGACAATGTGATCGCCGAGGAGGA
>DBXA01000169.1:0-2313 GCA_002309235.1 Christensenella sp. UBA1224
GTGCTGATCCGCGGCGGCCGTGTGCGTGATCTTCCCGGCGTCAGGTATCACATCATCCGCGGCGCTCTCGATGCTGCCGGCGTGGCCAAGCGTATGCAGGGCCGCTCCCGTTACGGAGCAAAGCGCCCGAAGAAGTAAGGGACGAAAACGGTATATCCCGGTTAATGCGAACTGATACCGCCCTTTGGGCGGCATGAATGAAGGAAAATCAGGGCAACAGCCGGTTGCCGCACGTGGAAGGTGTTTGTCTGAAGGAACGTCGGACAAAAGCCTTGCGCGCGCGTGACCGGGTCTGCGGCAGCGCCAAATGCTGCGGACGCGTAGCCTCAAAGGTTCCGGATTGAGGGCGAGAGCCCGTTTCGATTCAGCGGGTCAGAGCCCGAAGCCCGCACCTGCCGCACGACGGCGGTGCGTGGAGACAATTTTGAGGAGGGACACCCATGCCCAGACGTGGTTTTATTCCCAAGCGTGAAGTGCTTCCCGATCCGGTGTACGGCACCACGATCGTGACGAAGCTCATCAACCAGATCATGCTCGACGGAAAGCGCGGCGTCGCGCAGAACGTCTGCTATGAAGCTTTTGAAAAGGTAGCCGCCAAGACCGGCAAGGACGTGACCGAAGTCTTCGGACAGGCTATCAACAATATCATGCCTGCCCTGGAAGTCAAGGCACGCCGCGTCGGCGGTGCTACTTACCAGGTACCTATCGAGATCAGGCCCGAGAGGCGTCAGACTCTGGCGCTGCGCTGGCTGGTCATGTTCGCCCGCAAGAGGGGCGAGCGCTCCATGTCAGACAGGCTCGCAGGCGAGATCATGGATGCCGCGAACAATACCGGCAACGCCGTAAAGCGCCGCGAGGATATGCACAAGATGGCAGAAGCCAACAAGGCATTCGCGCACTATCGCTGGTAAGAGCGGTAAGGAAAACATTTTTGATCCGGAAGGGAGATACGCTGCTTAGATGTCAAGGGAACACGACCTTAAAACAGTGCGGAATATCGGCATAATGGCTCATATCGATGCCGGTAAGACCACCACTACCGAACGCATCCTGTATTATACCGGAAAGACCCACCGTATGGGAGAGACGCACGAGGGCGCCGCTACGATGGACTGGATGGCTCAGGAGCAGGAACGCGGCATTACCATAACCTCTGCTGCCACGACCTGTGAATGGAAAGGACACCAGATCAACATCATAGACACCCCCGGTCATGTCGATTTTACCGTAGAGGTGGAGCGTTCGCTTCGTGTGCTTGACGGAGCTGTTGCGGTCTTCTGTGCCAAGGGCGGCGTTGAGCCCCAGTCCGAAACGGTCTGGCGCCAGGCCACCAAATACGGCGTTCCGAGAATAGCATATGTGAACAAGATGGACATCACGGGAGCGGATTTTGAGCGCGTCGTCTCCATGATGCGGGAAAGGCTCAAGGCAAACGCGGTCCCGGTACAGATGCCCATCGGTGCGGAAAACACTTTTTCGGGCATTATAGACCTTCTCACCATGAAGGCTGAGATCTATGAAGACGAACTCGGCACTGTCATGGATGAGACGGATATCCCTGAAGAGCTCAGGGATAAGGCCGAAGAAATGCGCAACGCGATGATCGAATCCATCGCCGAGCTCGATGATTCGATCATGGAAAAGTACTTTGAAGGCGAAGAGCTGACCATAGGGGAACTGAAGGCAGCGATACGCACGGCGACCATAGCGGGTACGATGAATCCCGTTCTGTGCGGTACATCCTACCGCAACAAGGGCGTACAGCCTCTCCTGGACGCCGTAGTGGAGTATCTGCCGTCCCCTGTCGATATACCCCCGGTAGAAGGCACCGATCCGGAGTCGGGTGAGCAGATCACCCGCGCTTCCTCGGATGATGAACCCTTCTCCGCGCTGGCGTTCAAAATCATGGCAGATCCCTATGTAGGAAAGCTCGCTTTTTTCCGCGTTTACTCCGGGGTACTGGAGACAGGCAGCTATGTCTGGAATCCTTCCAAGAGGAAGCGCGAGAGGATAGGCCGTCTTCTGCGGATGCACGCGAATCACCGCGAAGAGATCCAGGAAGTGCGGGCGGGTGATATCGCCGCCGTGGTCGGACTGCGCGATACAGGCACAGGAGACACCATGTGCAGCGAGGAGCATCCTATCGTACTGGAATCCATGGAATTCCCGGAGCCGGTCATACGCGTCGCGATCGAACCTAAGACAAAAGCAGGCGCCGACAAGATGAGCCTCGCGCTCGTACGGCTCGGCGAGGAAGACCCGACATTCAAGGCCTACACGGATGAGACCACCGGCCAGACGATCATCGCCGGC
>DBXA01000169.1:2323-3109 GCA_002309235.1 Christensenella sp. UBA1224
TGGAGATCATCGTAGACCGTCTGCTGCGCGAATTCCGCGTGGAAGCAACTGTCGGGCAGCCGCAGGTCGCTTACAAAGAGACCTTCCGCAAGACCGTTACCGTGGAGGGCCGTTTTGTAAGACAGTCCGGCGGACACGGACAGTACGGCGATTGCAAGGTGGAATTCTCTCCCCGTGAACCGGGCCAGGGCTATGAATTCGTCAATGCGACCGTCGGCGGCGTGATACCCAAGGAATTCATTCCCGCTATCGATGCAGGTATCCAGGAGGCGTCCAAGAACGGCGCTCTCGGCGGATACGAGGTGGTGGACTTCAGCGCCAAGCTGGTGGACGGCTCCTATCACGAGGTCGACTCCAGTGAAATGGCGTTCAAGATCGCCGGCTCGATGGCATTCAAGGAGGCTGCTCAGAAGGCGGACAGCACGCTTCTGGAGCCTATGATGAAGGTTGAGGTAGTGGTCCCCGAAGAATATATGGGAGACGTGATAGGCGATATGACCGCCAAGCGCGGACGCGTGACAGGCATGAACAGCCACGCGGGCCTGCAGTCGATCGACGCCATCGTACCGCTCTCCAATATGTTCGGCTACGCTACCGATCTTCGTTCCAGAACGCAGGGCCGGGGAAATTACACGATGCAGTTCCAGCAGTACGAGGAAGTACCGCGCTCCATCGCGGAAAAGATACTCGGCAAGAAGTTCTGATAACAACAAAGCAGATCCGGGCGTGATGCCCGGTGGACAAGAAAGGATGTCTGTAACATGGGAAAGGCAAAATTTGAGCGCA
>DBXA01000177.1:0-1342 GCA_002309235.1 Christensenella sp. UBA1224
CATATCTTCTATGCCAACGGGAAACCTAGCCATTGCAGCTATAACGGGACCATGTACAGTTACGTCTACAGCCTGCAGGGAGACGTGCTGGGGCTGAAGAACAGCGCGGGAACGCTGGTGGTCACATATTTGTACGATGCATGGGGCAAGGAGATCAGCCGGGGAGGTACGCTTGCCGGTACGCTCGGCGCGGTCAATCCGTTCAGGTATAGAGGGTATGTGTTTGATGAGGAATCAGGATTATACTATGTATCCAGTCGTTACTATAATAATGTCCTATGCCGATGGATAAATGCAGATGATACATCAAATATTGGTATCGAGGGAAGCCTCACAAGCTTTAATCTCTTTGTTTATTGCGGGAACAATCCTGTTTCAGGCTATGACCCTAATGGTAGCTGGAATTGGGGTGGAGTATTAGCAGGCTTAGCCATAGCGGCAGCTGGAATGGCCGCTTTAGCAGTAACAATTGCTACTTGCGGTGCGGCTGCACCTGCTGCAGCGTCTTTGGTTTCAGCTGCTGTTACAACATCTATGGCAATAACCGCAAGCACTGCCGTTGCAGTAACAGGCGCAACCATGACTTATGCTGCTGCAACAGATTCTACTATGGTACTGGATGTTTCATTCTCCTCAAATGTAAAAATACCATTGTATTACAAAGGCGGTGTTTCAGTTTTAATTGATTTTGGAGAAAAAGGAGGTATATATGCATACGCTCATAATGGTGGCGGCTGTGGTTGGTCCAATGGTATTTCTTATTCTGTTGGACTTGTTAGCAATTTTGAGAAACCTGACGATTACTCAGAACATTTTGTTGATTTAAATTATTGTAATTTTATAGGTCTTGATCATTGTTATAATCCATATAATAACTACGATTATCTCGCAGCAACAAAAGCAACATCCATATCATTTAGCCATGGGCTAAGCTATGGAGCAGGATGGGATTATTATTCAAATCCTTGGACATTAGCGACTTGGTGATTCTATTTATGAAGTATAATTACGCAGTTTATTTAAGACATAATTGTTATACACCACTTTTTTTCGGACTATTCGCTTTAATTCTCTTTATCGGTGTCTTTGTCGGGGCCTATAAAGACAATGTTTTTTCAGGGAAGAAACCTGATTTGGAAATTATAGGTAAATATGTATTTGCATTATGCACATCGGTTTATTTACTTTGGGTTACTGTGGTTCCTCTTGCTCGTGGTGGTTTATATCTTCTCTTTGAGGATGAGAATAATACAATTCAAGTAGAGGGAACTATCGATAAGTTAGAAAAAACCTCCCCGACAATATCTTATTATACAAAAGACCATCAATTAATTGGAAAAGG
>DBXA01000177.1:1393-9399 GCA_002309235.1 Christensenella sp. UBA1224
CTTGGAGACCATGTTCACCTAACAGTATTACCTAAGAGCCATTTTGTATTGGAATTATATATTATTGATTCCGATTCGTCGCCTTGTGATAATTGACAAGGCAGAAACAGGACATTACTTATGTGCCCCTTTCCGCATACGACGAATGCCAGAACCTTGAAAGCAGCATAGAAAAAGCACAGACAGGCGCGAACGCGCTGACTGCCTATAAGACGCGCACGAAAGTCTTAATATTGATAATATTGAAAAAATAGCTAAACAATTAAGCACTGATTTACAAACAAAAGTTGCATGTCTGTGTGTACTGGAATTTGATTGCTGCTTTTGTTGTGTATATGAGAATGGAATGACGTTGGAACGTTATACATCTGGAGATGTAACAGCATACGCTATTGAAGTTTCGAATTCTGATCTCTTGAAATATGCGAAATTGCATTACAATTTGAAGATAGAAAATAATGAATCTATATTCGATAACGCTATAGAATTCTTTGAACAGATACTGAACGACATTAAACAGTAAGACCATATATGAGGTTTACAATACTGATTCATTTCATTGTATCCTTGGCGGTATCACCTAGTAGACAATTCACAAATTAGATAGGGAAACACTGAATAATAACAGCGTTACTCCGGTTCATGTATTTTGAGTAGGATTATTTCAGATTTGCCGTATTCAAACTGTTTTTTTTGCTCACCGAACATCGATTACCTACAATTCATTGCTGGTCCGGAACCTGAGTGAGGATCGCTTCGTCTATAAAGCATAAACAGTAAGGAGGCGATAAGCTCATGAAAAGAACGGTAAGTATTCTGTTGGTGTTGGTGATGTGCCTTGTGTCTCTCGCTTCGGCTGCGTTTGCGGATGACGGGATGCTCCGGCAGGGGGATTCGGGGGAAGAGGTCCTGAAGCTGCAGGAGAGGCTTGCGGAGCTCGGCTACGATGATACGGAGACGGATGGCGTATTCGGCCCCGGTACGGAAAAAGCGCTCATTCTCTTCCAGAAGACGAACGGCCTGCTTGCAACGGGTATAGCGGATGAGGTGACGCTGCGCCTTCTCATGTCAGACGAGGCGAAAGGGGCACCGGAAACGGACAGCACCGTATATGAAGATCTGGAGTTGTTCGAAACCGGCGCTTATATGATGCCGATGCCTACGAATTCCATGGCAAAGAGCACAGCCTTTGACGGCTACGATTTTGACACGAGGGAATACACGACCTTCGCGGAAAACGGATTTGTTTCCGTGCTTTCCAGCCCTCTTTCCACCTTTGCCGCGGATGTGGATACAGCCTCCTGGACCCAGATCCGGCAGATGCTCCTGCGCGGGGAACAGGTTCCGAAGGACAGCGTGCGCATCGAGGAGATGCTGAACTATTTCAGCTATGATTACAAAAAGCCCGAAGAGGGCGAGCCCTTCGGTGTGACGATGGAAATGACGGATTGCCCCTGGCAGAAGGGGAATAAGCTGCTGCTGATCGGCCTTCAGGCGGAGACGATCGCGAAAGAGGATGAGGCGCCGAGGAACCTGGTGTTCCTGATCGATGTATCCGGCAGCATGTACGATGATGATAAGCTGCCTCTTGCGAAGCGGGCGTTCCAGCTGTTGCTGGATGAGCTCAAGCCCACGGATATCGTATCCATTGTCACCTATGCTTCGCGTGACGAGGTGGTGCTGGACGGCGTTCCCGCTGCCGACAAGACCCGGATCATGGAGGCGATCGACCAGCTGAGGGCAGGCGGCAGCACGAACGGCTCCGCGGGCATACAGACCGCGTATGAGCTTGCGGAAAAGCATTTTATCGAAGGCGGCGTAAACCGCATCCTGCTGGCGACGGACGGTGACCTGAACGTGGGCGTTACCAGCGAGGGCGATCTGGCAAGGCTCGTTTCCGAAAAGAAGGAAAAGGGCGTATCGCTCACGGTAATGGGCTTTGGCGGCTGGAATTACAAGGATAACCGCATGGAAGCGCTGGCCGATTACGGCGATGGCAACTATTGGTATATCGATACCATATTCGAGGCGCGCAGAGCCCTCGTCACAGAGGCGGGCGGCACATTCAATACCGTCGCCAAGGATGTAAAGCTCCAGCTGGACTTCAACCCTGCCATGCTCAAGGGATACAGGCTCATAGGCTATGAGGACAGGCTGCTGGCCAACGAGGATTTTGCGGATGACAGCGTGGACGGCGGCGAGATCGGCTCCGGACACAGGGTGACGGTGCTCTATGAGCTCGTGCCCGTGGACAGTGACTTCGAATTCGGCGAGGTCGTGAGCAAATACGCATCTCACCCAGGTGACGGAAGCGGCGAGTGGCTGACGCTGTCCGTACGCGCGAAGGAGCCGGATGGGGATGAGAGCAAGCTCTATACCTATGTGCTGGAGGAGGAGGCTTCCGCGGAGCCTTCGGAGAATATTCGCTTTGCGGCGGGCGTCGCGGAATTCGGCATGCTCCTGCGGGGAAGCGAATGGAGCGGAACGGCCGATTATGAAAGCGCTCTGGAGCTGCTGCGGGGCTGCGGCAGCATCACGGGAGACGTGTATAAGGAAGAGCTTGTATACCTGCTGGGGCTTATGATAAGGTAACGAAGAACGGGGCTGCCGGAATGGCAGCCCCTTCTTTTCAAACTGCCCGTCAGAGCAGCTTTTTTGTCGTCCATCTGTCGCCCTTGACGCGCCAGAGAAAGAGCGCGCTGCGGCCCACCCAATCCGTTATCATGGCGATCCAGACTGCCTGCACGCCCATGCCCAGTACGCGGATCAGGAGCCAGGTAAGGCTGAGCCTCAGCACGATCAGTGTGCCGATGGAGGCATACATGGTAAAGCGCACGTCGTTTGCGGCGCGAAGAGCGTTCGGCAAAGCGAATGCCGGCGCCCACATAACGATGCAGGCGATGCAGTGGATCAGGAAGCACTGCCATGCCAGGATATGCGTTTCTTCGGAAAGGCCGTACAGCCCGAGCACCTGGTCGTGGAACAGGAGCAGCAGCGCGGTCGTCACCCACATGGCGGCATAGGCGATGAACATCAGCTTTTTGATGTACTTTCGGGCATTATCATAGTCCTGCGCGCCGACGCACTGGCCGACTACGGTTATCATGGCAACACCTATCGCGACGCCGGGCGTGATCTGTATGCTCGCCAGATTGCTGCATACCGCGTTGGCGGTTATGGAGGAGGTGCCGAGCACCGATATGATGGAGGCGACCAGTATCTTGCCGATCTGGAAGATGGAATTTTCTATGCCGTTGGGCACGCCGATATGCAGTATCTTCATGATCATATCGGGGATCAGGCGGATCCTGTGGAGGGCACTGTAGCAGATGGTGCGCCGTCTGTCGAGGAGGAGGAACGTGATGAGCACGCTCCCGACAGCTCTGGATATGAGGGAAGCCAGCGCCGCGCCGGCGACTCCCATGTGAAAACCGTATATGAACAGGGCGTTTCCCGCCACATTCAGTCCGTTCATGATGAAAGAGGTGTACATGGATGTCCGGCTGTCGCCCATGGCGCGGAACAGGGCCGCGCCGGAGTTGTATGCCGCGAGGAAGGGGTAAGAGAGGGCAGACAGCGTGAAATAGACGATCGCGTTCTCCATGACATCGGCATCGATCTGCCCGTATATGGTGCGAAGGATCTGATACCGGAGGGAGAGAACGACAGCCGCGATCAGAAGAGCGGTCATTAGGGAAAAGTAAAACAGCTGGTTCGCGCTGCGCGCCGCGCCTTCACGGCTGCCCTTGCCGAGATATTGCGCGGCGACTACGGAGCCTCCTGTCGCGAGGGCCGTGAACATGGTTATGAACAGGAAATTGATGCTGTCCACCAGCGATACACCGGAAACGGCCGCTTCTCCGCAGGAAGCGACCATTATGGTATCCGCAAGACCTATCGTCGTTGCGAGAAGCTGTTCGAGTATGAGGGGCACGATGAGGCGTCTTAAGTCTTTGTTTGAAAACTGCATTTGATCTCTTCGCTTCTTTATTGACGTTTATGGATGAGGCGGAACCGCTATCGGCCTTCCGCCAGGAAGGAGCGTATGCGCCTTAGCCATGCTTCTCCGGTTTCACGGCCGTGGCGGTACACGGCTTTAAGCTTTGCCCTGTCATGCTCCGGCGCTTTGGTATCCAAAGGGTGTTCGGGGCGTATGACCAGGATCTCACCGGCTTTTTCCAGAGCAAGAATATGGTCCAGGGTCTCGTTGTAGCGTATATGGCGTTCTGCCATGGCTTTTATCAGCTCCGGGTATTTGCGGTAGCGCAGCTTCATGAGCCCGAGCAGCTTTGTCGGCTCTTTCCGGTATCCTTCCGGCTGTGTGAGGATCACGATCGAATGGGGATAACCCAGCCTGGCAAATGCCTTTACGGGGATGGAATCCGTGATCCCGCCATCAAGCAGGTGCCTGCCCTCTATCGAAACGATGCGTGATACGAGCGGCATGGATGCGCCGGCCCGTATCCATGTGAGGTCATCATCCGATGCGTCTTTGCATTCGCGGTATACGCTCTCCCCTGTATCGATATCGGAACAGACAGCCCAGAAGCGTATGGGCGAGGCAGCAAAGGCTTCCGAATCGAAGATATCGAGCCTGCGCGGCAGCTCCCTGTAACAGAAATCAGCGCCGTATAAATCTCCCGTGAACAGGAATGAGCGGAGGCTCGCGTACCGCCAGTCCTGGCAGTATTCCATGTTGTAGCGGATCGCCCNNCCCTGCCGTTCTGGCCGGATTTGATGTTGCTGCCGAAGATAGCGCCGGCGGAAACGCCTATTATGGCATCGGGAAGGAGGTCGTTTTCCATCATGACATCCGTTATACCGGCGGAAAACAGACCGCGCATGGCACCGCCTTCGAGGACAAGTCCGTTCATACGGCATATCTCCTTAGGTCATATAATTTCAAACGGGTACCGGGCTGTCAATACGCGTTTTTGCGGATCCAGTCCGCGCAGCTTCGCGCCCATTTGCCCGTCGCTCTCGTCTGCTCCGGAGAGGGGAAAACGCTTTTGCTCACGCGCAGGGCTTCCGCGATCATCTTTTCCCTGACCAAGGGACAGGCGGAAGCATCGAGCCCATAGGCATCCAGCATGGCGATCTCCCTTCTCCTGAAATCCAGAGGGGATACCTCCGGGTTTCCCGCGTCCAGCCACAGCCATATGGCATAGGCAAGGTCCGTGAGCGGATCGCCTGCGTGAGCGGCATCCCAGTCTATCACGGCATAAGGGGATCCATCCCGGAAAATGAAATTGCAGGGGGAAAGATCGCCGTGGCATACCGTACTGCCCTTGGGGATGCCCGGCAGATCCCAGAGAGCATCGTGAAGGATACGGATGATGCGGGCAGCAGCCGTGCAGGCTTCATCCGTGAAATGGCCGAGATCATCCGGAGAATCGCCTTCCAGGTATTCGAGCGTAAAACGGCCTTTTTCATCGATGTCGAGAACCCTTGGAGCGGCAGAAATGCCCTTTTCTTCGAGATGCTTAAGGAGCGCTGCCTGCAGTGCGAGATTTGAAGGCTTCGGCCTCCGAACGGTGTTTCCGATCCTGACGATCCCGCGGGTGACGCGCCCTCCCGCCAGCTTTTCTTCCATAGCGGCCATCCTTTCCTTGACAGGTCTATGATACGCTATTTAAAAAGCGTTGGCAAGCGCGTGCGGACGGGAACAGCATTCCCGAACCGTTAAAACTCCTTGCGCGGGATGGCTTAAGGAAGTATAATCAGTCTGAAAACGAGGCCGGAGATGACGGGAATGAAGACGATCATAGAGCTGTACGATGAAAGACCTTTGGAAAACGTGCTGGGTACCGAGGCATTCCGCCCGGAGACCACGGTATTCCTCTGTCCGGACAATATCGCGAGGGACCGTAAACTGCACAGGAAGCTGGAGGAATATTTCAGGCGCCGCGGTGTGGATGCGAAGCTCGTGTTCCGCGCCTCGTCTCTGCTCGATACGGACCAGGTCGTACGGGCGATCGGGAAGATCGCGAGCGAGTTTCCGGAGTGCGCCCTCGATATCTCAGGCGGCACGGACGCGGCTCTTTTTGCCGGCGGCATCTACTGCGCAGGGGCGGAGATGCCTGTCTATACCTACAGCCGCAGGCGCAATACCTTTTTTGAGATCAGCAGGGCGCCGTTTGCCAGGGACAAGAAGTGTGAGATACAATTGAGCGTGGAGGATTGTATCCTGATGGCGGGAGGCTCTGTGCGTCAGGGCAGGGTCGACAATGCGATACTTGGCGGGTATATGGATATCATCGATCCCATGTTCGAAATGTTTCTGGATTTCAGACGGGATTGGGTGAAGATCGTGACCTATATCCAATTGGTCTCCCAGCCGGATAAGGACGGCGAGGTTTCGCTTGAGGCAAAAGGCGATTATACGGTGCCGGGGCCGCATGGCAGAAGGATCTCGGCCAATACGCCGGCGCTGTACAGGATGCAGACGATCGGCCTGATCCATGATCTTTCGATCGAAGAGGATGAGAGCGTGCGGTTTACCTTCAGGGATAAACAGATCAGGACATGGCTGCGGGATATCGGGAGCGTGCTGGAACTGTATGTCTACAAGGCGTGCATCGACACCGGGGCGTACAACGATGTCAGGACCAGCGTTGTGGTGGATTGGGAAGGCGAAAACAAGCCGGATGCCGTTACCAATGAGATAGACGTCATGGCTTCCCGGGATGTCATGCCGCTTTTCATCAGCTGCAAGACGAGCGATGTGAAAACGGATGCCCTGAATGAGCTCGCCATACTGAGAGACCGCTTTGGAGGGCAGACCGCGCGCGCCGCCGTCGTGACAGCGGAGATCGGACATATGCCCATGAGAAACCGCGCAGCGGAGCTCAACATAGACGTGATCGACCTGAGTGATCTGAAGGCAGGCGCCATACGGGACAGGCTGAAGGCCTTTGCGGCGAGCAGATACGATATACGATAAGCTGTCATGCTCCTTCGGGAAGGATGAGCGGAGATGAGGAGGTCGGGTTCGTGAAGCGCATTTGCATATTGCTTTTAGCGGTATCGCTTCTGCTCACGGCTGCTTTGGCCGAAAGCGAAATCCCCGGTGAGGATATCTATACCGTATGGGGAGAGATGCATTACGGGTACGACAAAGCATCCGGCACGTATTTTTATGTGACGCGCATCTATCAGGAGCGGAAGGACGGTACCAGAGTCTATCCCTCCGTATATGCCCCGTATTTTGAGATGCCATCCGATGCAACGGCGCTGTCGGTTTCGGAGGCGGGCGGGTATCTTGCCGTGATCAACGCGGGGATATTCGTTGAGGATACCGTTACGCCGGATGGGCTCGTCATGCAGAACGGCAGGACCATACACGAAGGACCGACAAGGACGCATCCGGCATGCCTGCCCCTTACGATCGATGCCGATGGGAACCTGGGATGTGCCAAATACAACGCTTCCGGTGCAGCGCTTGCCGGGAGGGGCATCGTTTCCGCCGTAACGGGGTTCATCCCCCTTGTCGCGAAAGGGAAGGCGTATCCGCAAAGCGCCTGGAATACGGTAGACCATTATGTGAAACGGGCGCAGCGCCAGATCATAGGACAGTTCGCGAACGGGGATTATGCCGTTGTCACCTGTGAAGGCAGAAAGTTCCGCGACAGCGCCGGATGGACGCTCAAGGAAGCACAGGATATCTGCCTGAGGCTGCACCTTGCCTTTGCCTATAACCTGGATGGAGGCACGAGCACCGAAACGGTGTTTGACGGTAAGCAGATCAATACCGTTTACGCGAATGAAACGGGGCGGTGCGTGCCCACATTCATCGTCTTTTCCGAAAGCTTGATGTCAGAGGCGATCTATGATGTCAGTGCCGTGTGTGAAAACGGCGCCTTTTCCGGCAGCGCTTTTGCGCTGGAAGGCGCTTCTTACACGGCCGAGGTGATACCGGATGAGGGGTACGAGGTCGAACTGGCAGTGTGCGAAATGTCCGGTATGAACTATACTTTTGCCGATGGCTGGATCTGCATCCCGGATGT
>DBXA01000177.1:9476-15014 GCA_002309235.1 Christensenella sp. UBA1224
CCGGAGGGTATCATCTTGATCGAAACTGCTCATAAAGCTTATTCCCGCATGAACGGTTCCGATACCGTCGTACTGTGTGTGCACGGGATACAGGGGAGCCCTGTCCAATTTGATTGGCTGATGGAACGCGTTCCCGCCTGTGTGGATCTTCTGTGTGTTCTGCTGCCCGGACACGGAAAGACAGCGCGTGAATTCGCGAAAACCGGCTGGCGGGAATGGGTTGGATATATCGATGAGATTTATCGTGACCTTGCAGCGCGATACAGGCGCGTGATCTATATAGGCCATTCCATGGGCTGTCTTTTGGGGATCATCGCTGCAGGAAGAGGCGCCGCGTGGCGATCCATGATACTCCTGGCATGTCCTCTGAGATTACATCTTACGTTCCGATATTTGAGGAACAATCTGAAAGCGGCTTTTCAGCCTGGATCTGCCGATCCGTATGTGAGCGCTATCGTTAAGTCAAACAGCATAAGCTCTGATCATCCTTTCGGATTTCTGATGTACCTGAAGCCGTATATGGGTTTAATCAGGCTCATCTGCATTGCCCGAAAAGCCGTAAAGCAGACCGACATTCCGATGGTCGTCTTCCAATCTGAAAAAGACGAGATCGTAAGCGCCGGATCATTGAAGTACTTTATCTGCGATCCGAATGCGATCACATGTATCCTTCCGGACAGCGGGCATTCTTTCTATTCGGCGGAATCGAAAAAGACAGTCGTTCAAAACATGCTGGAGGTGCTGCAAAAATGTCGGGGAGTCGAAAAAGAGTGATCAGGGTTTTCGCTTCGGCTCTTCTCAGCCTGTGTGTGCTCTGTGGGCCATTGCATCTCGCTCAGGCTCAGACAGCCGGGCTGAGAACTGTGAAAGAGCTCGCAGCGGAGGCACGGGAATTCCGTTTCAGCTCTGTCACGGGAAGAGAGGAAAATCCGGAAAACCGGATGGCGCACAATATCTATTCCGACCCGGATCTGTCGGGCACATCGGGGCGGTTTTCGGCCTTCTCCATAGATTTTGAGGCGGAGGATACAGCGGAGGGCACGTATTGGGCTCTGTGCAACTGGTGCATGGATGTTTCCGCTCTCGAAAAGAAGTATACGGTGACCGACGCGGGCGGCGCGTATGCCGGGCTTCAGGATACTGCCTATGGGCCCAAGGCGATCATGTCCTTCTGGGAGATCCATTATCTGGACAAGGGGAAGGATACCATACTGAATGCCCACAGGATCTATCCCTCGGGGACCGATGACCGCTTTGGCGGAGAAGGAGAGGGGACCCATTATCTCGCTTATTATCCCTGGGAACCAAACCATTGGTACAGGATGCTCCTGGACTGCTATGATAATGAAAGCGGAACGACGATCGCAGAACAGTGGATCATGGACCTGGAGACCGAGGAATGGACGCTCATATCGCAGTTCGATACGGGCCTTGAAGGCTCCTGCTTTACGGGCAGCATGTCTCAATTTATGGAAAACTATGATCCCGACACATGCGCAGAGTTCAGGAGCTTCCGCTATAAGAACTTCTTCGTTTGGGAATACGGTGCTTCAGATTGGAAGCAGATCACGGGATCGACCCTTAGCACCGACATTTGGTGGGATAACAAAAAAGGCAATTATGCCTTCGGATCGGACGGTGAAACCTTCTGGGGCATCACCGCCGGATATGGGCCGGATGTGACAAAGACAAATGAGCACGGGCCGATCAGCGGGTATTACACGATATCGGGGCAATAAAGAACGGCTGAGATGCAGCCGTGTCCTTCGGCATGATGCGGGGCACGGCTGTTCTCAATGCCGGGGTTTGTCAAGGCTTGCTGTTTAACCTGATCCCGAAATACGTATCGAGCGTCTCCGGGATATCGGATACCTTTTCGGTACGGACGGTATCTCCCTCAAAGAAGCGCAGCTCATCGCCGTCGAGTGTCGTACGGCCCCTCTCATTGCGAAGGGATATCATGGGGGCCTTGTTGAAGGGAGAAGAGGGGGAATGCTCGCAGTAGAAGCATGCGGCCAGGAAATCCTCCGGCAGCTGCGGCTCTTCCGTGAAGGAATAGACGCTCTGCCAGCCGCCGTGCTTGTAAAGTCTTACCACGTAGCCGAGATAACTGTCGCGGACGATGTCCCAGACATTGTCCCCCTGGTCAAAGACCCTGCTGCATATGAGGGGCAATGGCTCCGTCGGCGAGCCTGAGCCTACGCCCACGTCGCACAGATATCTTTCTCCTGTATCGGGCACGGTCACGATGAGCACATGATGCCTGCGCATCGGGATGGATGCTTCACCGGCCAGAAAGCGGCCGAAGCAATCAACTACGTGGAAACCGATCACGCGCAGGAGCCATCCGAACAGCTCGTTGAGCTCAAAGCAGAAGCCGCCCCGCCCTTCAAGGACGATCTTCCGATACAGGTCCCTTCTCTCAAGGGAGAGAGGCTTATTTTTCAGGATATCCATGTTCTCATAGGGCACACTGCGCAGATGGCATACCTGAAGGCTTCGGAGAGTCCCGGCATCGGGAGAGGCCTGGCCTGTGAAGCCGATGCGCCTGAGGTAACGGGCAGCTTCCATGCGCACGTCCGGCGATGCGAGGTATTTTTGGCACATCGCCTCAAAGCGTTCTCTGTCCGCGAGCAGAGCGGTGATCCGGCGGGCGGTGTTTTTGTATTCCTCCCTTTCGGTACAGAAGGACAGGTATCCGCTTTCCCCGTATTTTTCACGCACATGGCGGTACGCTCTGTCGATCTGCTCTTTTGGGGAGAGCTCTGTGTATTCAGACCTGCCGAAAAGCACTGTGCGCTCGAGTATCCTTTCAACGGTATATTCCCTGTCGGCATCCGCGAGGATGCGGCCGCAGAGAGTGCGGGGCGGCTCAGAGGCAGAAGCGCGGTGATCTTCCACAGCATCGGCCATGACCCGGATCTGCTCCCCGGTAAACCATTTTTCAAGGCGCTTATCGCTTCGCATGATATTGGCGGAGGTGATATTGTGATCCTCCCGGCGCAAACGCAGCCCGATATCATGATAGGCTGCCGCGGTCAGGCACATTTCCTCATCCGCTCCTGTTTCCCCGGCGGCTGCGAGAGAAGCTGCCATCACGCTGCGGGCGTGCTTGATGTCATGCGCGCTGTCGAACGAATCGTATATGGGCAGGATATCCCTTTCAAGGAATATGACAAGACTTTCTCTCATACGGGCGGCCTCCCTTGTGATCGGATCTGCCTCCATTATGGCATAAAACCGCGGAAAGTTCAATCCGCGTAAGGTTCCAAAGTGTTGCGCGGGTGGCTTAAATAGCGTATACTGTTACTATGATGACCGAAATGCGATCGTCAGAACTCCTGAAACGGAAAGGAGATCATGTTTATGAAAAAGTTTATCGCGCTGGCAGTTGTTATAATGCTGCTCACATGCATCATCCCGGTGCTGCCGGAGGGTCCAAGCGGTATGACGATCGCCGCGGCGGAGACCTCTCCGGAAACGAGCAACACCATTCCCGAAAGACTGCTCAGGGAAAAAGCAGGCGCTTACGCAAGACAGCTTGAAAAGCTCGGCGCGCTTGGGATCACTGCGGAGCCCGGGCAGGGCGGAGATCCGGAGACTGAGCCCGCAGTACGAGAGGAGCGCGATACTGCCGTGCCCGGTGCCGGAAATGCCGTGCCCGACAGGATAGAGGAGAGAAAAGCCGCTTCCTTCGGACGACTGCATGCCATCCTGCAGGATCGGGAGAAGGCAGGTATACCGGGTGCAGCGGAGCAACCAAAAGAGATCACAGCTGAGGATATCACAGGTTACTGGGTGCTCAGCGAGGTGAAAGCCCAGGGGATGACCTTTACGGTATCGGATCTCGGCGTCAGCTACAGCTTTGATATACGGGATGACGGCACCTTCACGATGGAAGCGAATGATGCAGCAATGTCCGGCTCCTGGGAGATCGATGGGAGCACATTCATCATGACTGCCGAAGGCGAGCCGCAGGTATTCGGCTTTGCGGAGGGCAGGATCTTCGCTGACGATGGGAACGGCAGCATTATGTACTTTGAGAGGGGCGAAGCTCCGGAAAGGCCGGAGCCTGTGCCTGAACCCGATCCGGAGCCTGATCCGGAACCTGATCCGGAGCCCGTACCGGTGCTCCCCGAGACCGAGCCTGTAACAGAGGAGGAGGCCATCGGCACTTGGATATCCACCGAGATCGAAGCAGGCGGCACGGTTTATGCCGCGGCGGATCTTGGCGCAGGGGTCAGGATCATCGTTCGGGAGGACGGAACCTTTACCACGCAAGCCGGCGAGAACGGCGTGACCGGCACATGGGCGATCGTAGAGGGCGATCTCGTACTGACCGCCTTTGATCAGTCGGAAGTGCTCAGCTTATCGGAAGGAAGGTTGTTTACTACTGACGAAACGGGCACTGTCATCTATTTCAGGAAAGATGATATTTCCGAGCCTGAGCCGGAGGAAGACGTTCTCACAGAGCTCAAAGCGATCTCCGTATGGCTGTGCGATCGTTCCGAGGTGCTGATCGAAGGAGGAGAACCCTTTATGCCGGGAAAGGGTACCGACACGGTCTATGAACTGTGCGCGGGAGGCATCGCATTTGTCAGGTCGGATGGGAACGAAACGCAGGGCACATGGCAGTTGAATGAGGATGGTGCTGCCGTTGCGATCGACGGAACGACCGTGAACTTCGTTTATAAAGACGGCTTCCTCATCATGGAGGATAACGGGGAGATCTTCTATTTCACGCACCCAGATCTCGCAGGGACATGGCATTGCATCTACATGAAGGCAGGCATCATGGCCGGCAACCCTTCCCAGCTTTACGGGATGGATGTGGAGCTCACGCTGGAAAAGGACGGTTCCGGTATCCTGAACTCCCTGAGCGCAGAACCGGTCGTGTGGTACCAGGATGAAGAAACCGGCCTGTATTACTGCGGCCAGGGCGGGGGAAATGCCGATTCGTCCCTCTCCTTTACCGATGAGGGCTATCTGCTCTACGGGAGCGGGGACGGCGGCTATATGATATTCAGCAAGGATGCTTCGGATACCGTTACGCTCTTGCCCGAACAAAAGGCTTCCGAGCCCACACCGGCGCCTGCCCAGCCAACACCGGAACCAAAGCCTGAGGATACATCCGCGTTTGCCGGCTTCTATGATGTTAAAATGGTCTGCGTGAGCGCGGAAACGGAAGGTTATACGATGGATGCCTCGCTGCTCGGCGCGGAGTATTCGCTTACATTGCATACCGGCGGTGGATTGGATCTTACCATAGCCGGAATGGAAGTGCCCGGATGCACCTGGCGCGATAACGGTGACGGTACTGCCGCCATCGATTATTACGGCTTGGATATGGCGCTATCCCTTACGGATGACGGCGGTATGTTGATGGACTACTTTGGCTCCATGACAATGAAGCTCCTGCCGGGGAAATAAGGAAGAAACAAAACAGCAGAAAAGGCGGCTTTTCGCACCTGGGCGGTGCGGGAACCGCCTTTTTCCTGAACGTATATGGTATAATGATCAGGAAAATCCATGATTTTC
>DBXA01000177.1:15086-15599 GCA_002309235.1 Christensenella sp. UBA1224
GGAATGAACTGTTTGTGAAGAAGGAGTATTCGAAATGTCCGATTTTACGTATTCGAGATCGATCCCGACAGAGGAAGGGTATGATATCGTCGTTGCGGGGGGAGGTCCTGCGGGCTGTGCCGCGGCGATATGCGCAGGAAGGTCAGGCGCGAGGGTATTGCTCGTGGAAGGCTTCGGCTGTCTCGGGGGAACGGGAACGAACGGGCTTGTGACGGAGCTCGATCCTATGGCCAACGGCGAGCAGATGGTGGTAGGGGGTCTCATGAAAGAGATCATCGAGACGCTCTACGAAAGAGGTTATGTACCGGAGCTGCTCGATCCCTCGCGCTGGCGCAGGGAAGCCATGAAATGGACGCCTTTTGATGCCGAGGGCATGAAGCTGCTGCTGGATGAGCTGACGGAAGCGGCCGGCGTTGAAGTGCGCTTCTTCACCCGCGTGATCGACTGTGATATGGAAGGCACGCACATGAACGGTGTGGTCATATCGAACATCGAAGGTCTGCGTTTCATAAG
>DBXA01000151.1:0-8561 GCA_002309235.1 Christensenella sp. UBA1224
CGGCAGCACAGCATAGAATTGTCCGAACCGGAAGACTTCTCCATGGCTATACAATCCGTACCTTTCAAGGTCTTTGAAGTACACCTGCACAACAATAAAGGCCGCAAGGACGAACACATGTACATATCATACGGAAATCTGCCCCTCGAAGGCTGTATAGACGGACTCAGGAAAAAGCGCTTCGACGGTATCGTAACGGTCGAAGTCGTCCAGAGGGACTGGACGCGGGAAGAAGGTTTTGCATTCGCGGAGCAGACGCGCGATGCCTTCTTCAGTAAATGGGACACCTTATGATCCGATAGAGTACACGGGCAGAAACCATGCCCGGTTACCCGGTTCACTGCTTTTCAGCCGTCCGGCGGACAAATGCGGCCGCAAATACCGCGTTTCCGCGGCAAGAGTCAATACGGACGGCTGGTTTTTTATACTCTTTGCGCTGCAGTTCCATACTTGCCTTCCGGCACCATTGGTGATATCATAGTCGTAACCGGCACGCACAGCCGACTGCAAAAAACGGAGGAAAAAATGATGGAAAGAAAAAACGCCTGGAAAGATTACACCCCGGAAGACATCGAAAAGGTAATGAACATGGGACGCCGCTACCAGAAGTTCCTCGACGGCGGCAAGACTGAGCGTGAATGCGTGGCAAACGCCGTGGAAGCCGCCAGAGCAAAGGGCTGGCGTGACCTTAAGGACATCATCGCGAACAAGGAAGGAGTAAAGCCGGGCGACGGCATCTATGTCAACGTCATGGGAAAAGCCGTACTTCTCTTCCTCATCGGCAAAACACCCCTTGAAAAGGGCATCAATATCGTAGGCGCACACGTCGACAGTCCGCGCCTTGATATCAAGCAGAACCCCCTTTACGAGGACAGCGATCTCGCTTATCTCGATACACATTACTACGGCGGCATCAAGAAATTCCACTACCTGGCGAACGCGCTCGCTCTGCACGGCGTCATCGTCAAAAAGGACGGGACGACCGTCAATGTCTGTATCGGCGAAAATCCGGAAGATCCGGTCGTCGGCATCAGTGATCTGCTGATCCACCTTTCCGGTGAGCTCATGAACAAGAATGCCGGCAATTATGTCACCGGTGAGGAATTGGATATCATCGTCGGCGGAATACCCGTACAGGACGAGGATGAGAAGTATTCCGTAAAGAAGGGCATACTTTCCATCCTGAAAGAAAAATACGACATAGAGGAAGAAGATCTCTTAAGCGCCGAGATCGAAGCTGTACCGGCCGGAAAGTGCCGCGATTTCGGCCTTGACCGGAGCATGCTCTTAGGCTACGGCCATGACGACCGCGTATGCGCCTTCGCAGCGATGGACGCTCTCCTCAGCATCGATGAGATACCGGAAACCACCTGCTGCTGCCTGTTCGCCGATAAGGAGGAAATCGGAAGCGTAGGCGCTACGGGTATGCGGGCCGCCTATTTTGAAAACGCAGTGGCGGAGCTCATCGCCCTGACCGCTCCTGCCTATTCCGATCTGATCCTGCGCAGAGCTCTCGGCGCATCGCGCATGCTCTCCTGCGATGTCAGTGCGGGTTTCGATCCTTCCTTCGCGCAGGCCTTCGAAAAGAAGAACGCCGCTTATCTCGGCAGGGGCGTCTGCTTTAACAAGTTTACCGGCTCCCGCGGAAAAGGCGGATCCAACGACGCGAATGCGGAATTCATCGCCAAGGTCCGCAGGATCATGGATGAGAACAACGTCGCCTTCCAGACTGCCGAGCTTGGCAAGGTGGATGTCGGCGGCGGCGGAACCATCGCTTATATCTGCGCGCTGTACGGTATGGAAGTCATCGACAGCGGTGTACCCGTACTTTCCATGCACGCCCAGTACGAGATCATCAACAAGGCCGACCTTTATGAGGCTGCAAGAGGTTACCGCGCGTTCATGCTCAACGCATAAAACAACCGAACGGCCGCCGGAAGCACAGGGACCGGCGGCCGTTTGAATAACGATGCGTTTCCGGAGGAAACATGCGACTGTTTGACAGCCACTGCCACCTGGCAGACCCAAAATTCGATGAAGACCGCCTGCAGGTAGTCAAGAACATGCAGGATACCGGCGTTGTGCAGGCCATGCTGATATGCGATCCCGGAGATGAAGTGCCTTATACCGAAAAGACTTTCCAGCTGACGGAGGATCACCCCGGCTTCTTTTTCGGCATAGGCGTACATCCTCACAACGCCAAAGCCTATAATGACAGGATCGAAAGGGAGATACAAGCCTTCTGCGCGGAAGGAAAGAGCAAAGCGCTGGGCGAGATAGGTCTGGATTATTACTACGACCTCTCCCCCCGTAGTGAGCAGCGGGATGTGTTCGCCCGCCAGCTGGATCTTGCGTATACCCTGGGAAAACCCTGCGTGCTTCATATACGGGATGCTTTCGGGGACGCCATGGATATCCTCCACGGCGCCGCCAAAACCGGCAGGCTCGTTCCCTGCCAGATGCACTGCTATTCCGGCAGCTGGGAAACGGCCAAAGAGTGTCTGGACATGGGTATGGTGATATCCTTCTCAGGCTCCGTAACGTTCAAAAACGCACGCAGGCTCCTGGAAACGGCCAAAAAAGCCCCTATTGATCGTATCCTGGTGGAAACGGACAGCCCATATCTCGCACCGGTCCCGATGCGGGGAAAAAGGAATGAACCTGCGTATGTGGCCTATACCGCCCGTTTTATCGCCGGGCTTCGCAATATGGACGAGGAAGAGTTTGCCGAGACAGCCCGCAGGAACTCCTGCCGCTTTTTCGGCATCAATCCGGAAGTGTATAACAGATGACACAAGAGCGTATAAGCAGGACAAAGGCACTGATCGGAGAAGACGGCGTCCGTCGTCTCGCCGGAGCATCCGTTGCCGTATTCGGTGTGGGCGGCGTAGGTTCTTATGCCGCGGAGGCGCTTGCCCGCGCGGGCATAGGGCACCTCACCTTTATCGACGGCGACTGTGTGGAGGAAAGCAATATCAACCGCCAGCTCGTCGCGGATTACGCAACACTCGGGCTGCCTAAGGCTGAAGTCATGCGTGAAAGGGCTCTCCGGGCAAATCCGGATTGTAAAGCTATCGGTATCCGCCTGTTTTACAGCGAAGAGACGTCTGGCAGCATCGACCTTTCCGCCTTTGACTATATCCTGGATGCGATCGATACGGTAAAGAGCAAGCTGCTCCTCATAGAAAATGCCATAAAGGCCAGTGTGCCCATTATATCCTGCATGGGTGCGGGAAACAAGCTCGACCCTTCGCGCTTTGAAGCCGCCGATATCTCAGCGACAAGCGTATGCCCTCTCGCAAGGGTCATGCGGCAGGAGCTCAGGAAACGCGGTATAGAGCATCTGAAAGTAGTTTACTCGCGGGAGGAGCCCGTTATACACGCGCGAATTCCCGCCTCCATATCCTTTGTTCCGGCCGCAGCGGGACTTATGCTCGCTGCCGAAACCGTAAAAGATCTTTTGAAAGCACAGGACTGATATTATGGAAAAATGCGTATGCTTCGGCGAGGTAATGATGCGGCTATGCGCCCCGGAAGGCCGCAGGCTCGACCAAACGGATTCTCTTGAAATGACCTTCGGCGGGGCCGAAGCAAATGTGGCGGCAGCGCTGACCAACTTCGGCCTGTGCTCCTCCTACGTGACAAAGCTTCCGGACAACGCTGTCGCAAAAGCCTTTCTCGGGCAGATGAAGGCAATCGGAACGGATATCTCCCACATCGTTCTCGGCGGTGAAAGAATGGGCGTATACTTTGTGGAAAAAGCTTTCTCCGTACGTCCTGCCAAGATCATCTACGACAGGAAGCATTCTTCCATCTCCGCTGTACAGCCCGGGGATATCGACTGGGACAAGGCTTTTGAAGGCGCTACGCGCTTCCACTGGTCCGGCATCACCCCCGCCCTGTCACCGGAGGCAGCACATGAGAGCGAAGCTGCCCTGAAAGCTGCAAAGCGGCATTCCCTCACGGTATCCTGCGACATCAATTACCGCAGTGCGCTCTGGACGCCGGAAGAAACATCAAAGGTCATGACGCCCCTCATGGAATACGTGGATGTACTCATCGCCAACGAATCCGAACCCAAGCTCGTCTTCGGCATAGCGCCGGATGCGAAATACTATTCCGGCAGCCGTCTCTCAGCGGAAGGCTATGCAGATATCGCAAGGCAGTTTACCGAGCGTTTTCCTGTAAAAGCAGTCGGTTTTGCCATCCGTGAGGGTATGGAAGAGGGAAAGTACATCTGGTCCGGTCTTTTGTACAACGGGACTGAAAGGAAGCACTACGTATCCTCAAAATATGATCTGCAGATCGTAGACCGCATCGGCGGCGGCGATGCCTTCGGTGCGGGTCTCATCGCGGCAATGATGCTGGGCCGCAGCGCACAGGAATGCGTGGAATTCGCCGCAGCCGCTTCCGCACTCAAGCACACCTATGCAGGCGATTTCAACAGGGCGACACTTCAGGAAGTCGACGCCCTGATAGCAAGCCGCGCAAGGTAAACCTGCCGCTCTTCAAAAATAAAGCAGCCGCGGAGCTTCCGCGGCTGCTTTCCCATATATTATCAGTAAGCCATAGTGGTCATCAGTGTCTCATTTGCCTGTGTCGTATCCAGCCTCGAATACTGTGCGACAATAGGTGCCGAGGAGACGACGAGCGCGGCGTATGGCCTGCCCATGGGCACATGAGCCCCCGCCTCGTTTGTCAGCTTATCCATGCGGATATGATTGGTGCGCCGTGCCGCACAAACCGCGTGGAAGCCCGTCATAGGCTCCGTATCCTCAAAGTAGAGCGTGATATCGATCGCGGCGTCTTCATCCCCCGTATTGAGCACACAGATCGCCTCATGGCTCACATAATGCCCCGGAGTTGTGACCTCCGGCCAGTAACAATCGGCAATAAGCCATTCCTTTTTTCCGTGCATCGTCTTTTCCTCCCATCAGAATATCAAAGGTTCACGCGGCAGCTCATTCAGCGTTTCCGCACCATCCTCCGTGATCGCAACAAGATCCTCGATGCGGACGCCAAACTTGCCCTTCAGATAGATCCCGGGTTCTACGGAAAAACACATGCCGGGCTTTATGATGATATCCTTTGAGGAAGCGCTCACATCCGGCGGCTCATGCACCTGCAGGCCGATGCCGTGCCCTGTCCTGTGCAGGAAGTATTCGCCGTATCCTGCGGCAGTTATCACATCACGCGCCGCCCTGTCCACCTCGCTTAACGGTATCCCGGGCTTTGCCATAGCACGTCCGGCAGCGTTCGCTTCCCTCACGATATCATATATCTTTTTCTGCTCATCGGTCATACCGCCCATAAAACAGGTGCGCGTCATATCGGAACAGTAGCCATCCAGCAGCAGGCCCACATCCAGTATCACGGTATCTCCTGTTCTGAGAACATCCATACCGGTCTCATGATGCGGTTCCGCAGCGTTCGGACCGAAACAGATGAGCGCATCGAAGGAATTGCCCGAAGCGCCTTCCGCCTTCGCATTCTTCAGGTACCTGTCCGCAACATCGGCTTCTGTCTCGCCAAGCCTAAGTCCGCGCATCGTCTTTTCGATCGCACGGTCGTTGGCAAGGGAAGACGCCTTCATTTTGCGGATCTCATCCTGCGTTTTATACATGCGGGCTTCATCGACCGGCGCGGAACCGAGCGCCAGCTTCACATCCGGCCGTTTTTCCATGAGACGCACGGCGAAGCCGCCCGGCCAGAACTTGTCGATCCCCAGTTTTCCCGGCTTTATGCCCTTTTCGAGCACACCGACGCTGTCATCGGTATCGTCATATTCGATGAGCTCGTAATCTCCGCTCTCCGGCAGGGCGAAAAGGCGGTTTCCGTATAACCGGCAAATACCGTCTGTCCCAATAACCATGGCGCAGAGCCTCTCACCTGGCGCCACATGGATGCCGGCCAAATAAAGGAGGGAGGAAGGCGACGAGACCAGTATCTGATCCAGCCCCTCCCTTTCCATATTGGCTATGACCTTGCGTATCATTTCATTCAAGGCATTTCCTCTCCCTTCACACATCTGAGTATATGGTACCCGCTTCCGCGGTCTATGGTCTCACAATTCCCGAAAGTGCTGCGCAGCATCTTTTTTGCGGAATCGGCGCCTTGCTTTACCCTGATGACGACATACAAAACGCCGCCCGGCTTCAGCTTCGCCATAGCATCACGAAACAGCCTGTATACATTTTCCTTGCCGGTACGGATCGGCGGATTGAGCGCAGCCGCATCGAAAATACCGGGTACATTTTCAACCGAATCACCGCTCACGCACAGGGTATTTAAAGCTCCGTTCCCGGCTGTGTTCTTCTTTGCCAGCGCAGCCGCCCGTTCGTTCACATCCGTCAGGACGATCTGAGCCTCCGGCGATGAAAGCGCCCAGGCAGTCCCCACAGGCCCCCATCCGCAGCCGAGGTCAAGACCGCGCTGTCCTTTTGTAAGAACCGGCAGGTTTTCGATCAGGAGTTTTGTACCTGCGTCAAGTCCGCCGCGGGAAAACACGCCTGAATCCGTAGTGAACGTAAGCTCCCGTCCCACGACAGATATCCGGATCTCCACCGGACGGGACTCGCTCGTCGGCCTTGCCGTAAAATACTGTTCCGCCATGGTCTTCACCTAAAGTAAGGCAGAAGGAGTCCGTAAAGCTCATCCGTATCCGCCGCGATCGCCTGTGCCCCGGCCATAAGAAGCTGTTCACGCGTGGAAAAGCCCCAGCTCACACCGATAAAAGGCATACCCAGGTTCCCGGCTGTCTGGATATCCACGTACGAATCCCCTACATAGATCCCATCCTCCCGGGAAAAGCCTAACTCCTTAAGCAGTCTGAGCGCCGTGTCCGGTGCAGGCTTCTTCGGCATATCCTCGAATGTGCCGATACAACCGTCCATCTGCGGCAGATGCTTTTCCACAAGTCTTCGCACTGCCGAATCGTATTTGTTGGATATCACACAGGCGCGTATCCCTGCCTCGTGCAGCCTGTCCACGAGACGGCACACCCCGGGATACGCTCTCGTTCTGACATCCATGTTCTTTTCATATTCACCAGTAAAAACTTCAAAGCCGCGCGCAATATCCGCATCTTTTGCGTACGGCGGCATCGCATCCTCCAGCATTGCCCGAACACCGCGGCCCACAAAGCCCAGCATCTCTGCCGAGCTTCTTTCGGGAAATCCGCACGCACGCAGCGCAGCGTTCACAGCTGAGCGCAAGTCCTCCAGCGTATCGAGCGTAGTGCCGTCAAGATCAAAAAGGACTATCTTTTTCAAATACATCCCTCCCGTACAGCTTACGGAACAAGTATATACCTTCCCGGGAAGGCTGTCGAGCATACATGGCTTCCATATACGCAGGCTCCCTCAATCTTTACATATTTATCTGTTTCTGGTATATTTTGTCTATCCCAATCAGAAAGGATGATCCTCTTGAAGTGCATGCTCAGTATGACCCTCTCGGTGATCCTGCTCCTGAGTCTCTCCTTTGGTACAATTGCAGAAGAAGAAACGACCTATACACCCGATCCGTACGGTGTCCTCCTTTTCACCCTGACAAGGGAAGGACTGTCTTACCTGAAGGCCCCGGAAAAAGTAAGCGTCCGTGTCGATGAGATAAACAGTAATTTTTATCTGGTCACCTTTACGGAGGAGACATCCGCCTATTATGCGTTCTCTGTTTTCTTTGACGAGAAGGGGATCAGCAATATCAAACACACCAGTGTCTTCCGGGATGATGAGCTTTTAGATATCAACGATTACGCCGCGTATTCCCAATGGCTTATCGAAAAGTATGGAGAACCAATGTACACGCAAGCGAGCGAAGAGAAGCTCGATCAGCCTGCCGGCTTCCCGAAAGGCGAAATGTGGACACAAGCAAAGGGACAATTTACGCCTGTACGCTTTGAAACATGGATCCTGCCCATGCCGGACGGCACATCGATGCTGCTGCATCACTATGAATTCGCTGCAGCTGACGGTAAAACAGCCGGTTCTGTCGCCGTGTTCGCGCCATATACCGCGTAAAGACCGCATACCCTGACCGGATACAGCCCGGAAAGCCTGCCAATTCGAAAATTGTTTTTTCCGCGGCCCATGACTGCGGTGCATCTAAGATACCCTTGCACCGCATTTATACTTTTGTGATATTTGTTTTCAAACTGACGTCACAAAACGTCACAAATTGTTATAACAGGTACCGTAAAAAAAGTTGTCCGCAAAAGCAGAATATGGTATGATATTATATATTTATATGCGGATGTCCGGCTTGGTCCCGAACGGGGAACAACTGTCGGCATATGCGGAAAAGCAACTGATGGAGGCAAGAACACATGTCCGGACTTTTCAACACATATTATTACGGAAAAGCAGGCAAAGCCGATTATACCGTCGATCAGATGCCCGCGAACAGGATATCCCTTTTTTTCACCGTTCTCAGGCAGAATATCGGGAACCTTATCAAGCTCAACCTGATCTACGATGTCTTTTGTCTTCCCATGATCGTCTGGATCGCGATGAATATCATGGTCTTTAATTCGTTCGAGGAACAAGCAACCGCCGTGACCA
>DBXA01000151.1:8613-17417 GCA_002309235.1 Christensenella sp. UBA1224
ATGATGATCATGGGGATAGGCTCTGCAGGCCAGATGTATATCCTGCGCAACTGGTCGAAGGACCAGCATGCTTTTCTGGGCAGCGATTTCAAGGATTCCATAAAGACCAACTGGAAAGCCGGCCTAGGATTAGGCACTATCAACGGTTTCAGCTTTTATGTCCTTTATGTAGGCTATACATATTATGGAATGATGGCTCAAAACAGCCTTTTCTTCATACTGCCGCAGACATTGATGGTCGTGCTGTTCGTCGTTTGGTGGATGATGAACCAGCTCACCTTCTCCCTGCTCGTAAGCTATGAAATGAAATTCCGGGATCTGCTGCGCAACGCGGTGATCATGTCACTCGCCAGACTCCCCTTCTCCGTACTGTTCCTGCTCGTCACCTTCGGTCTTTCCTACGCAGTACTGCTCATCCCCTACGGACAGCTCGTATTGCCGCTTTATTTCGTACTGATCGGCTTCAGCGTGACCGGCCTTATACAGGCCTCCTTTGCCAACAGCTGTTTTGACAAATACATGAATCCGCGCATCGAAGGAGCCAAGGTCGGCGTCGGTATGCGCGATCCTTCCCTGGATTACCTGAACCCGGAAGAGGAAGAGGAGATCCGCAAGGAAGCGGAAAACCTCAAGTAAAAGTCACGATCTGTATCAAGGAGAACCGAAGTGTATACCTCACTTGCCCGTCTTTATGACAGGCTGATGGATGATGTGGATTACAGCGCATGGGCGGATTATTATATCCGCCTGTTGCGCATTTACGGGACTAATATACAATCCGTCTGCGAATGCGCATGCGGAACAGGCTCCCTTACATGCTGCCTTGCCGAATATCCGCTTAAGATCACCGCATGCGACATATCAGAGGACATGCTGCGCATCGCATCGGAAAAAGCCAGAAAAAAAGGCGTCCATATACCGTTTATCAGGCAGGATATGCGCTGTGTGGAGCTTCCAAGACGTGTTGACGGCATCATCGCAGCGTGCGACGGCGTCAATTACCTTACAGACGAGGCATCGCTTGACGCTTTCCTGAGAAGCTCGTTCTCTTCTCTGAAAAGCGGCGGCACGCTGGCATTCGATGTTTCTTCGCCAGCGAAATTTCTTAGCATGGATGGCCGCGTCTACTGCGATGAAAGAGACGACGCGGCATGCATATGGTCTTGCTCGTATGACACCGGAACAGATATCCTCACCATGGATGTCAGTCTTTATATCCGTATGCCCGGCGGCCTGTATCAGCGTCTGGGAGAAAAACATGTGCAAAAGGGCCGCAGCGCGGAGGATATCGTATCAGCGCTCAAAAATGCCGGATTCGTGGATATACGCGTCTTCGGGGACAGGACCTTTGAAGCCCCAGGCAAAGACGAACAGAGGCTTCATTTTGCGGCTTACAAGCCTATCGAATGAAAACAGGAGATCATAGAGTAATGAGTACCGTACTCAGAGGAAAGGATACTATACTGCATTTCAGTCTGCTCGAAGGACAGGCAAGAGCCGTCCTGATCGATTCCACCAGGCTCTGCGTAACCGCACGGCGTACACACCGGCTTTCAGATACCGCATCCGTCGCGCTGGGAAGGCTGCTGACGGGAGCCGCCATAATGGGTGATATGCTCAAGAACGACAGAGCATCTGTCACGATGACTGTAAAAGGCGGCGGGCCTTTAGGCGCCCTGGTCGCCGTAGGCATGCCTGGCGGCATTGTTAAAGGCTACGTAGATAAACCTCGCTATGAAGACCCTGACGGAAATATCGGCCGCGCCGTAGGCTCAGACGGCATGCTCACAGTCGTACGGGACTCCGGCATGAGAGAGCCTTACGCCGGCCAGACCGCATTGGTATCCGGAGAGATCGCAGAGGATATCTGTTCCTACCTGGCGATCTCAGAACAGACCCCTTCCCTGCTGTCGCTCGGTGTCCATGTAACAGAAAAGGGCATCAGCTGTGCGGGCGGTCTGCTCGTACAAATGCTGCCCGGTGCGGGAGAAGCTGCCATACAATCCGTAGAAATGAGTACCGGACTGTTCGCCGGTGTGGTCAGTGAGATCGAAAAATGGGGCCCTGAAGAGGCTGCGGTACAGCTGCTCAGCCATCTCGAGCCGGTAGAACTGGAACGGAGCATACCGGAGTACCGATGTGACTGCTCGCGTGAAAGAGTTGAAAGAGCTCTCATTTCCCTAGGAGAAGCAGAGCTGCGCGATATGATCGATACTCAGCACGGCGCAGTCGCGAACTGCCATTTCTGCAGGCGCAGGCACCGCTTTTCAGCGGAGGATCTTGAGAAACTCATCGAGAGCATGAAACAATAAACCGATAAAAGGAGTCTTAAAGTATGTTCCAGCCGATAGATTTCGACGTAAAGTTCACGCAATATGCCGAAAAATGGATGAAGGCAGAGCTCTCCAAAGGCAGAAAGGCCGAGGATCTCGAGGATGAGATGCCGGATGTCTACATAAAGTTCCTCAATACGCCGGCAAGCTGGCTGGACGGCGCAGTGCCGGGCATGTTCTTCGCGAAATGGGATGATCCCGAAGAACTTATTGAGATCCTAAAAGAATATGAAAAAAACGGAACACCGATCCCTGACCCGCTCCTGGAAAGGATCACGGACCTGGGTAAAGTCTCCGAGACACCACTCAGCAGCCTGGCATCCGACGAAAATGCTCCGCACGCCCTGCGCGTAACGGCCATGAACCTTCTCATAGAGTTGGAAGCGGTATGTACTGACCTGTGCATACGTCTGGTCCTCAACCGTGAGGATGAGGATGATCTGGCGGATGCCGCCGCAGATCTTCTGAGAAACACAGGAAGAAACGCTCTTGAACAGCTTCTTTCCGCAATGGATGAAGCGGAAGGGGCCGCCCTTGATACACTTCTGGACCTCTTGTGTGAATTCCCGGGCGATGAACGCATATACCAGAAAACACTTGAATGCTTCCTGTCCGATCCGGACCACCTGGCGCTGCATGCCTCATTCCTTGCGAAACTCGGCGACGCACGCGCCATAGAACCGCTTAAAAAGATGAGCACGCTGACCGAACTCAATTACCTGGATTACATTGAGATACGGGATGCCGTCGAGGAACTGGGAGGCAGCCTTGATACCGAAAGGGAGTTCGCTGGGGATCCCTATTATGAGTCCCTTAAGGACATGGGATGATCAGGCATCCATGCCCAGAGCACAGGAGAGGGTAATGTATGTTTTGTATTGAATGCGGAAAACATAATCCGGACGGCGCCAAATTCTGCGCCTTCTGCGGTGCGAAACTGTATACCGGTGAATCTGGGAATGAAAAGGCAAGTACTCCCGCAGCGGAGACCTTGTCTGCAGTTTCCGTATCTCAGTCCGTCCTTCCAATACAATCTCAGCCGGAGATGAACGTAGCGCACTCTGCCCTCTCAGAGCAGGAACAGCCCGAAGCTGTTTCCGAATCGCCAGAGGAAACTATCCGGGATATCCCGGCTTCAGCAGAAGCGGAAACGCACACCGAAAGCACCTCCTCCGAAGCGGCAGAGCTTCCCGAAGACACGCAAAGCATCCCTCCGGAAGCAGCAGATCCTGTACCGCCTGTACATACCGTCATCCGCCCGAAACATCAGGGCACGATACTTGCGCCTGCCAAAGAAAATCCTGCACAGCCCGGCCATTTCCACAGTTCCGCCGCACAGACATCCGCAGTCGTAAAGCCCGTTCCTGCACCAGCCAAACCCGCGGCGCCGCATTCTCCCGAATCGCCGCAGGGCAAATCCTCCGTAACGATGTTTTTTGAGGATGAGGACACCGCCCGGAGCGAAACTGCAGACGATGAGGATTTCGGCTCCGGCAGCAAAGGGATACTGCCTCCTTTTCTTGACCGCATACGCTCTCTCTTCGCGCACAAAGGCGATTCGGAAGAAGATCCATTTGCTGAGCTTGATGACGAGGAAGAAGAAGTCGATGAGCTTGAGAGTGCGTTCGACGATTATGTGCCGCGGTCAGGTAAAAAAAGCAGAGACAGTGACCTTGATGACGAGGATCTTTTCGGCCCGTCCGACAGTGATCTTGACTATGTCATCCCGGATTACGGGGATAACAAGTTGCGCAGGCCCCGCAGCATGCTCACCGGCCTCCTCCGCAGTGAGGAAGACGAAGTCCTCACCTCAAGCGGCACAGAAAAGACACCCCCACGCGGCAAAAGCAGGATACATCAAAAGCGCGATACCCATGTACCTGAAAGGATACAGCCTGTCCGCAACAGACGGCGTGATGACGGGTATGACGACGATGACGGGTATTATGACGACGATCCGGGCAGACTGCGCAGCCGGCTGCACGCTTTTACGGCAGTCGTCGCAGTCGTATTGATCATGTCCGTGTGCATATGGCTGTTCGCCACGAGATCCGGCGGCATGTTTCTCGCCGGTTTCAACATGAGCAGCAAAGCAGAGGATTACTACAACCTGGGTGAATCCGCCCGATCCGGCAGCCAGATCAAACGCGCTGCCGAGGCTTATTACAAGGCGCTCTCCCTGGACAGCAGCAACTATGAATACTCTCTAAAGGTAGGCATCACCCAACAGCAGATCGGCGAATATGAGACAGCTATAAAAGCATACTACAAATGCACCACTCTGAAGCCCAACGAACCTGAACCCTACATGTATCTGATGAAGCTCTATACCGCCATGGGCGATAATGAACACGCGGAATACTGGCGGCAGCAAGGGCAGGATAATACGGTCTCAACGATGTTTGACAAATAGATCACCGGCTGCCTTTCATTAAAGAAAACAATCCTATGAAAACCTCCCCCGTCTTCGCTAACGGAGACGAGGGAGGTTTTTATGCGGTTTCCCGTTCATTATACCTTGCGCGGCGTATCGCTCAGGAAGAAAACGGCGATCGTGCCAATACCGGTATGGGCGCCGATGATAGGAGTAATGGAAGTGAAAATGCCCGTCTTTACACCTGTCTGCTCCTCGATCATGGCGGAAACAGCCCTGGCTTCCTCTTCACAGCCGGTGTGGCCGATATAAAGGTGGGCAGACTGTTTGTCATCGCACATCGATACGAACTTTCCCACCAGTTCCTTCATGGCCTTCTTGCGGCCCTGCACCTTTTCACGGCTGACGAGCTTACCTTCCGAACTGACGTCGAGGATAGGCTTGATGTTCAGCACAGTACCGACGATCGCCGATGTATTGGAAAGGCGGCCGCCTTTCGCGAGGTACTTTAAATCACCCACCGTGAACCAGTGGTGCACACGCAGCTTCTGACTCTCGACATAGGCCGCGAAGTCTTCCGGCGTGATATCCGGCTCCGCTTCCATCTTTTCCACGGCGAGCGTCACAACCAGGCCCTGTCCGACGGAAGCGGCAAGTGTATCCACGATGATGAGCTTCCTGTCCGGATACTTTTCCAGCAGTTCCTCTGAGGAAAGACGGGCGGCGTTCACGCATCCGGAAAGGCCGGATGAAAAGCAGAGGTAGACGATATCATTGCCCGCCTTCAGTTCTTTCTCAAAGGCAGTTGTATAGGATTCCAGAGTGATCTGGGCAGTGGTCGCCCTCTCTCCCGCAGCGATGCGTTTGTAGAATTCCTCTACTGAGATATTTCCCTTCGCCGTCTCATCCGGACCGACGATATATTCGGTGCCGTTCATACTGATCGGCATAGGGAGCACGGTCAGATCATGTTCTTTTATGTAGCCAAGCGGCAGATCACATGTAGCGTCGGTGTATAATTTCAATGACATTTCATTATCCTCCTGGTCTTTGTTCGTCAGATCTCTTCATCCGGAACGGTTCCATCTTCATTTTCTGTTTCCGGAGTTTCATCTGCGGTTTCATCGATTTCTTCCTCTTCCCTTTCGGATCTGGCTACACACACCACACGGCTGTCGGAAGCCACGCGCATGATGCGAACGCCCTGCGTGGAGCGGCCCTGGGAAGAAATGCTGTCTACCGGCATACGGATGATGATACCATCATCCGTGATCACCATCAGGTCCATATCCTCATCGATCAGCATCAGATTGACAAGTTTACCGGTCTTCTCGGAAAGAGCCATAGCCCTTACGCCTACACCGCCGCGGCTCTGGCAGCGGTAGGCATCGATAGACGTCCTCTTGCCGTAGCCGTTTTCCGTAACTGCGAGTACTTGCGCGCCGGACTCCCTGACGGAATCATCAATGACCGACATATCCACCACTTTGTCGTCTCCACGAAGCGTAATGCTCCTCACACCGGCAGCTGTACGTCCCACGGCTCGAACCTCTTCCTCCGGGAAGCGTATGGACATACCGTTAACGGTACCGATCAGCAGGTCGCTTCTGCCGTCTGTCTGCTGGACGGAAATGAGCTCATCGTCCTCACGCAGGTTGACAGCGCGCAGACCGCTCTTGCGCATGTTGGCGAATTCCGAAAGGGCTGTACGCTTGATAAGGCCGTCCCTGGTCGCCATAACGATATAATACCCTTCCAGACGGTCCATATCAAGCCGGAGCATGGATGTGACCCTCTCTTCCGATTCGAGCCTGAGAAGGTTCACGATAGCCATTCCGCGCGCTGTGCGCCCGGCTTCCGGTATCTCGTAGCAGTTCAGGTCAAACGCTCTGCCTTTGTTGGTGAAGAACATCACCCTGTCATGGGTGGACATGACGTAGAGCTGCTCAACGAAATCCTCTTCCCTGGTAGCCGCTGCCGTAACGCCTTTGCCTCCGCGCCTCTGGGCACGATAGCTGGAAAGGGACAGACGCTTGATGTAGCCCCTGTGCGTCAGGGTCACGACCATATCCTCTTCCTGGATCAGATCTGCCAGAGCTACCTCATACTCCATCTGGCGGATCTCGGTACGGCGCTCATCGGCGAACCTGCGGCGGATCTCTCCAAGCTCATCCTTTATGATGCCGAGCACCATGCCATGGTCACTGAGCACCTGTCTGTAGTAGGCGATCAGCTTTTCGAGCTCTTCATACTCCTGCTGGAGTTTTTCACGTTCCAGACCTGTCAGGCGCTGCAGACGCATATCCAGAATAGCCTGTGCCTGCTTATCGGTAAACTCCAGTTCGTTTACCAGGCGGTCCCTCGCCTCCTGCGTCGTGCGGGAAGAACGGATCGTCTGTATGACCAGGTCTATGATATCCAGGGCATGGAGCAGGCCTTCCAGTATATGGGCACGTGCCTCAGCCTTGTTAAGATCATACTTGGTACGTCTGACAATGACATCCACCTGGTGCTCTATGTAGTAATAGAGCATCTGCTTTACGGTCAGCACCTTGGGGACGCCGTTCACAAGGGCGATCATGATGGCTCCGAAGGTATCCTGCATCTGCGTATGCTTATACAGGTAGTTGAGAACGACATTGGCATTTACATCGCGCTTGAGTTCTATCGCGATGCGCATGCCCTTCCTGTCGGACTCATCGCGGATGTCGCTGATGCCGTCCAATCTCTTCTCGTGCACGAGCTCCGCGATCTTTTCCACAAGGCGCGCCTTGTTCACCATATACGGGATCTCCGTAACGACAATTCGCTGGCGGTTGCCGGACATTTCCTCGATTTCTGTCCTGGCGCGCACGACGATGCGGCCGCGGCCGGTATTATAAGCCTCCAGTATGCCGTTGCGGCCCATGATGATGCCGCCTGTCGGGAAATCCGGCCCCTTGATGTACTGCATGAGATCCGCAACAGAGCAATCCGGATTGTCTATCATATAGACGCAGGCATCTATCACTTCGCCCAGGTTGTGGGGCGGGATGTTGGTAGCCATGCCCACCGCGATACCGTTGGAGCCATTCACCAGCAGATTTGGAAAGCGTGCAGGCATGACATCGGGCTGCATGAGCGTTTCATCGAAATTCGGGTAGAAATCAACAGTCTCCTTGTCGAGGTCTCGCACCATTTCCATGGAGAGCTTCGAAAGCCGGGCTTCCGTATAGCGCATGGCAGCGGCGCCATCACCGTCGACCGAACCGAAGTTGCCCTGTCCTTCCACGAGCAGCGCCCGGGTGGAGAAGGGCTGCGCAAGGCGAACCATGGCATCATAAACAGCCGTGTCCCCGTGGGGATGGTATTTGCCCAGAACATCGCCTACGATACGCGCGCTCTTGCGGAAAGGCTTATCCGGCGTAACACCCAGCTCTGCCATAGAGTAAAGGATGCGCCTGTGAACGGGCTTCAGTCCGTCCCTGACATCCGGCAGGGCACGGCTGACGATGACCGCCATTGCGTAGCTGATAAAGGACTTTTTCAGCTCTTCCTCCACGTTGATGGGCATAAGATTGCCGATATTGTTGTCATCTGTCGGGAAATTTCTTTCTTCAGGCAAGTGGATTGCCTCCTTATTTCAACATATGGACTGACCGGCTCACGCCTTGTCAGATATCCAGCTCCTCTACGAGCTTCGCATTCTGTTCGATGAATTCACGCCTGGGCTCGACCTGATCCCCCATCAGCAGTGTGAACAGCTGATCTGCCTCGATCGCATCCTTGACACTGACACGGAACATATTGCGGGTCGCCGGGTTCATGGTCGTCTCCCACAGCTGCTCCGAGGACATCTCACCAAGGCCTTTGTAGCGCTGGATCTCCGGCTTCGCATCAGGCCCGAGCTCCGCGAGATAAGCCTTGAGGGCGTCATCATCATATACGTATTTTTCAGTCTTGCCCTTGGTCACCTTATACAGCGGCGGCTGGGCGATATAGACATAGCCTTCATCGATCAAAGGCCGCATATGACGGTAGAAGAATGTAAGGAGCAGTATCCGTATATGGCTTCCGTCCACATCGGCATCCGTCATACAGACGATGCGGTGATAGCG
>DBXA01000151.1:17464-27198 GCA_002309235.1 Christensenella sp. UBA1224
GCTTTGATCTCTTCATTGCCGAGCATCCGGTCCTTGCCGACCTTTTCCACGTTCAGTATCTTGCCCCTCAGAGGAAGTATTGCCTGGAAGAAACGATCCCGGCCTGTCTTGGCGCTGCCGCCTGCGCTGTCGCCCTCTACGAGGAATATCTCACATTTGCTCGGATCGCGCTCCGTACAGTCAGCGAGCTTGCCGGGAAGGGCAGCGGATTCAAGAGCGGTCTTGCGCCGGGCCAGTTCCCTCGCTTTGCGGGCTGCTTCCCTGGCCCGCTGCGCCTGGAGGCACTTCTCCAGCACTGTCTTGCCGACCTGCGGATTTTCCTCCAGGAATGCCTCGAGCTTTGAAGAAACGAGCCCTTCTACCAGCGGACGCACCTCGCTGTTCCCCAGCTTGGTCTTGGTCTGGCCTTCGAACTGCGGTTCCTCCAGCTTTACACTGACAATCGCCGTAAGGCCTTCCCGGATATCCTCGCCGGAAAGATTGCTGTCGGCTGATTTCATCATCCCGGTCCTGCGGCCGTAATCGTTGATCACGCGGGTCAGCGCGGAACGGAAGCCCATCAGGTGAGTCCCGCCTTCGGGCGTATGGATATTGTTCGCGAAGCAGTAGACGCTCTCGTTATAACCGTCATCCCACTGGAAAGCGACCTCCACGGTGGAGCCGTCCTTTTCACCCTCTATGTAAATGGGCTCCGCGAAAAGCGGCGTTTTGTTTTTATTGATGTCCTTCACAAAGGAAATAATGCCGCCCTCATAGCGATAATGCTTTTCGACAGGCTCTTCCCCGCGTTCATCGGTGATCGTGATCCCCAGACCTTTGTTCAGGTAAGCCATTTCACGCATGCGCGTATAGAGCGTCTCAAAGTCAAAGTTACCCGTCTCGAAGATGCCGGGCTCCGGATCCTCGCCCGTCTTTACATCCGGCCAGAATTCGACCAGTGTACCGCTGCCTTCCGTCTCTCCGATAGTCTTAAGATCATAAAGGACCTTTCCGCGCTCATACTCCTGCTGGTACTTCATGCCGTTCTTTTCGACAGTGACCCGCAGGCGCTTGGAAAGGGCATTGACAACGGATGCTCCTACGCCGTGAAGGCCTCCGGACACCTTGTATCCCCCGCCGCCGAATTTACCGCCGGCATGCAGTATGGTCATGCACACTTCGACAGCAGGGCGGCCGATCTTCGGATGGATATCCACGGGGAAACCGCGCCCGTTATCCTGTACCGATACACTCCCGTCGGAACGCAGTCGGACATCGATATGGGTACAGAACCCTGCCAAAGCCTCGTCTACGGCGTTGTCGACTATTTCATATACCAGGTGATGAAGCCCGCGCGCATCGGTAGAACCGATATACATGCCCGGCCTGCGGCGAACGGCTTCAAGGCCCTCCAGCACCTGTATTTCACTTGCATCATAATGATTATCGGTCTGCATTTTTGCCTCCGCAAAGTTATTGAAAATTGCCATTAACAAAGCTGTCCTTACTATTTATTATACCACATTTTTGCATCTAATTGTGAGTAAAGGAGCATTCCTAATATATGATTAACATGCATATGGAGCATGCCTCACTTTCCGCCTGTGAAAACCCGAAAATTTTCCGTGCCGGGTTGATTTGAAAGCAGATTGACGTTATACTTGAGGACAGGTAGTATATCAAAGTGAAATAAAGTGAGGTAATGCAATATGAAGTTCCGTGAGAAAGCTTTATGGTCCATCGTCGTCCCCACATCCATGGGCGTCCGCATCACTCCCGCAGACAGGCAGGGCGTACATATCAGCCGCAATTACGTCATGCAGGCCACCAGTGCCGAAAGCAATGTGCTCAGCGTGAGCGCTTCACTCGGTCTGCCTACAAAAGTGCTCACCACCTTCGTAAAAGGCAGCCCCATCGCTCGCTTCATAAAGGACGATCTGGGCTCCCGCCATATCGCGTATGAAGGCCCGGAAGTCGACCAGGGCGGTCCGTGGGGCTACAGGCATCAGTTCAACATAGCCGATTCCGGCTTCGGTCCCCGCGGCCCGCGCGTATACAATGACCGCGCCGGTGAAGTAGGCCGTACCCTGAACGTAAAGGATTTTGACCTGGACAGGCTGTTTGGCGAAGAGGGAGTCAAGATACTGCATATATCCGGCCTGATCGCCGCCATGTCACCGGAAACAGGCGAGTTCTGCCGTTCCCTCGCAATAGCGGCGCATAAATACAATACCCGTGTTTCCTTTGACCTCAACTATCGTGCTTCCTTCTGGCAGGGCCGTGAGGAAGAGCTTTCCGGCATCTTCCGTGAGATCGCATCCGTTTCCGACATCCTGATCGGCAACGAAGAGGATTTCCAGCTGGCGCTGGGCCTGGAAGGTCCCGAAGCAGGCGGCAAAGGCCTTGCGGCCAAGATCGACGGCTTCAAGGGTATGATCGAGGCGGCACGCAAGGCTTACCCGAACGCAGGCGTATTCGCCACTACGCTGCGCGAAGTGGTAAGCGCAAACGAGCACCTCTGGGGAGCGATCCTGTACGCTGACAACGGCTGGCATATCGTCGAGCCGCGCCCCATACAGGTGCTTGACCGCATCGGCGGCGGTGACGGCTTCGTAGGCGGAATGCTCTACGCCATGCTCATGGGCTGGGAAAGCGAAAAATGGGTACAGTTCGGCTGGGCCACAGGGGCACTTGCCGTCACGATGCTGCTCGATTACGCACTGCCGGCAGATGAGGAACAGGTCTGGAGCATCTACCAGGGCAATGCCAGAGTCAAGAGATAACGCAACAACAGTCACACGACTACCCTGAGAGGTTTCCGATGAAAGAACATATCGATACCATACCGCTGTGGGAGTCCTTCCGGGAGGATTGTGAATGTCCCTTATGCCGCCTCCATTCCCGTAATGAAGCAAACTACAGGGAATACTTCATGGGTGCTTCCGTAATGGAGCCCGACGTGCGCGTTGAGACCAACAAAAAGGGCTTCTGCGCCAGGCATTACAATCAGATGTTCCGCATGTCCAACCGTCTGGGTTTAGCTCTTTCCACACATACGTACCTGAAGGATGTCATGGACAGAGTCGCAGCCGACGCTTCCGCAAGAGCAGCACAGCCTCGAAAAGGCGGTCTCTTTGCCAGGAAACAGGCTGACCCCGAAGGGCAGGCGGATGCGATCGCTTCAACCTGTATCCTGTGTGAGCGCCTGAATACCGCCATGGATCGTTATATTGAAACGGTATTTGTCGTCTGGAAGAAAGAAAGCGAGTTCAGGAGGCTCATCTCCCAAGGCAAGGGCTTCTGCATACCGCATTACACGAGACTTCTGCGCGAAGCTCCTTCGCGCCTTTCCGGCAGCGACCTTTCCACTTTCACAAGCGATGTCATCAATGCGGAAAAAAAGGCGCTTGAGCGCATTGAAAAGGAACTTGAGTGGTTCACCCTCAAATTCGATTACCGTAATGCAGATAAACCCTGGGGTACAAGTGAAGATGCCGTTGAGCGCACACTCAACAAGCTGCGGATGCTGTCCGTCCCCTTCAAAGAAGACGAACCGGAAAACCGCAAACAATAGAACGAGGCTATGTACATGAAGAGAACAGCTGCAACCCTTTTCTTTATCGCGCTATTGACGATCATATACACTCTCGCCGTACCGATTGTTGCCGATACTTCAGGAGATACCCGCATCGAGTACGAAGAAAAGACCGTACTCGAGGGTTCTCCCACAGGCGATTATGTGGTCAACGTGCGGGCAAAACCCGACGCCGAATCCGCCAAGGTCGCAAAACTCGCTCCCGGAAAAACCTGCACCGTCCATTCCAAGAACAGCGGCTGGTACTACGTTGAAGTCGATGGCGTATACGGTTATATACGAATGGACCTCCTGACGGTATCCTCCCGCACGATCACTGTTGAGAAGGTCATCATCACTGAGGATCCGCTGAATGCCTCCATCAAAGGCTTTTCCGTGCCGTACATGATCGCCCCCGGGGCAGACTTCACCTTGAGCGGAACAATCTCCAGCAATATCCCGATCGTAGAGATCCGTTTCACGGTATATGACGTACGCCAGCTGAAGAATGAGACAGCTGTCAAGGTAAACTACGCACATGAGCAAGGTGTATACGGCTATGACTTGAAGGCCATGAGCAACAACAAGGCCTTCAAGAACCTGGTCTCCGGAGAAAAGATCGCCAGGGTCACCGTCAGATCCGCCAATGACGAACAGCTTGTGGCAGAGAAAGGCTTCTATGTTTCAGGCATGTGCGCAGATGCGGTATCCGCGACTTCGCAGTGCGATATATCGACCAGCAACGGGAATGTCAAAGCCATGCTCGACGACAGTTACGGCACAAGCTGGTCCCCTTCCTCCTCTTCCGACTTCATCAAGATACGGATCCCCTCCTCAGTCGACGCAGGCGGCCTTTATATGGAGTTTGACAAGGCTCCCTCAAAGATGCTGATCGAGTTTTACGACAGGAAGGGCAATATCATTGAAAAAATCGCAGAGAAAAACCCGAGCGGACTGTGGAACCTGTATTATGAGCTTCCCGAAGGGCTGCTCGGCATAAAGGTATATACCTACGACCGTTCAAACGGCGTCAACAAGCTGCGCGTCTATGAAAGGGGCAAGGTTTCGCCTGTTGTACAGCAGTGGGCAGAAACACCCGATCGGATCGACCTTATGCTCTTCTGTGCCCACATGAACGATGAGACGCTGTATTTTTCCGGAACACTCGCCAAGCTGAGCGCAGAAGGCAAGAACGTAATGGTCGTCTACATGACCACGGATACCAGGAGAAAGCATGCCGAGGCATTGGATTGCATATGGACCGCCGGCTGCAAAGTACACCCCATGTTCCTGAACTTCATGGATTACAAGGTCGACAGTTACTCCAAAGCCGAATGGCTCTGGGGCAAAGACGAAACGATCCACGCGATCATGTCCGTACTCAGGAAATATAAACCCCTTGTAGTCATGACACATGACACGGAAGGTGAATACGGCCATAACCAGCACAAGATGACATCCCGTTATACGATCAGATGTGTGGAAGCATGCGCAAACGCCAAAGTCGATCCGGAATCCGCAAAGGCTTACGGTGTTTGGGAGGTGCCGAAACTGTACGTGCACCTGTACGATGAGAGTAAACGTCTTGAGCTGAATTTCAACCGGGGAATGGAAGAACTGCACGGTTTCAGCCCTATGCAGGTCGCTTTCATATCCTTCGACAAGCACCAGTCCCAGATCAAACGCTACTCACTCAAGGGGGACGGTGTTACCTATGACTGCACATGGTTTTCGCTGTACCGTTCCACAGTCGGAGATGACGTGAATAAGGACAGTTTCTTTGAAAACCTGGAAAAGTATTACGAATGAGCAAGACGACAGGTCCTTTTCACAGGACATGCCGATCAATTGTACATGCAATTAAAAAAGGGGGCGGTCAAATGCGGCCGCCCCCCTATTTTCACATGAAAATTATCTTCCGAGTATCTTTTCAGCCTTCTCTGCCACATTTTCGGCAGTAAAGCCGTAATGCGGGAACAGCTGTTTATAAGGTCCGCTGGTACCAAAGGTATTCATGGCAATGATCTCTCCGTCAAGTCCTGCATAGCGGAAGAAGCTGTCGGGAGAACCGGCTTCCACGCAAACACGGGCGCGTACAGCCTTCGGGATAACGCTCTCTTTATATTCCTCATCCTGTTCTTCGAACAGCTCCATAGAGGGCATGGATACTACCCTCGCATCGATTCCCTTCGCCTTTAAGAGCTCTTTTGCGCCCATGCAGCATTCCACTTCGGAACCCGAAGCGATAAGGAGGCAATCCGGCACGCCCTTCTCACTGTCAGAGAGGATATAGCCGCCCTTGAGGGCCGCCTTTCCGGAATTTTCATAGAGAGGCAGATCCTGCCTGGTGAGCTCCAGCGCCACAGGCTTATCTGACTTCAGCGCAGTATACCAGCCCGCGGCCGTTTCTTTCGCATCCGCGGGACGGAATACGATAAGCCCGGGCATTGCCCTGAGCCCTGCCAGCTGCTCGACAGGCTGATGTGTCGGACCGTCTTCCCCGACGCCTATGGAATCATGCGTGAAGATGAATGGGATATTCAGCCCCATCAGTGCCGACATGCGTACGGCATTTTTCATATAATCCGAGAATACGAAGAAGGTCGCCGCATAGGGCCTTAAACCGCCGTGCAGCTTGATACCGTTGCAGATCGCGCCCATTGCGTGTTCACGCACGCCAAAGTGCAGATTGCAGCCTTCCGGCGTTTCCGCAGAGAAATCGCCTGTTCCCTTGACCGCGCTCTTATTGGAGGGTGCAAGATCCGCACTTCCTCCAAACAGATTCGGCACATGAGCGGCTATGCGATTGAGCACCGTACCGGAAGCGGCACGTGTCGCACATTTTCCTTCAAAGGACCAGTATGCCTCTTCCTCCAGGAAATCATAAGAAGGCTTAGGTGCAAACCACTCGTCCCACTGTGCGCGCAGCTCCGGATATTTCTCAGACCAGGCCTTGAACAGCGCTTCCCATTCCTTTTCCGCACAGGCGCCTTTTTCCATGGCAGCCTTCGGCCCCTCATATGCCTCAGCAGGTACAGTAAAGGGTTCCTCACAGGGCCAGCTGAGGTTTTTCTTAAGGATAGCTATATTTTCATCCCCCAAAGGTTCACCGTGCACAGAAGATGTCCCCGCTTTAGGAGAGCCGTATCCGATAACGGTATGACAAACGATGAGCGTAGGCTTGTCAGAGAGCTTGGCAAGCTTGACAGCTTCATCCACATTCTTCCATTCTGTCGCAGCCGGGACATCTATCACATTCCAGCCATACGCACGGAAACGGGCAGGCACATCCTCCCGGAAAGCGATATCCGTATTCCCCTCTATAGATATCTCATTGTCATCATACAGAGCGATCAGTTTATTGAGCCTGAGAGTCCCCGCCAGGGAGCAGCATTCATGGGATATACCCTCCATCATGCAGCCGTCGCCCAGCAGGCAGTAGGTATAGTGATCCACCACCGGGTAGCCTTCGCGGTTGAACACAGCAGCAAGGTGCTTTTCTGCCATTGCCATACCTACGGCATTCGCGATCCCCTGCCCGAGAGGACCGGTGGTCGTCTCCACGCCGGCCGTATGTGCATACTCCGGATGGCCCGGCGTAGCACTGCCGAACTGACGGAATTGTTTCAGATCCTCAATCGTCAATCCATACCCGAACAGATGCAGCAGACTGTACAGCAGCATAGAACCATGACCGGCAGAGAGAACAAACCTGTCCCTGTCGGGCCATTTCGGATCCGCACTGTTATGCTTCATGTTCTTTGCCCAAACCGCATAAGCCGCACCGGCTGAGCCAAGCGGAAGGCCGGGATGCCCTGATTTTGCCTTCTGTATGCTTTCCGCAGAAAGGACACGGATGGCATTTACTGTAAGTTCATCATACATACGCTTCACTACTCCTTTGCATTGATGGTATCGTCTTCGGGTATTATGGTCTGGAAATATCGATAAAGAGGCGTGAGCTTTTGAAGCGATGCCTCCATCTCACCTGTAAGTGCAGCTGATTTGATCACCTGGAAATCCGTAAACCGGGTATCCAGGTAGAAGCTGCGCGCCTTGTACCAGTTCTCAAGTTCCGCGGGGATCTCTTCGGGTACCTGCATGCGTTTGTAAGCATTTATCCATTGTGACAGACCATCCGTATTATCCAGGCAGCGCAGAAAGGATGACGGCTCTTTGCGCAGTTTACGTCTGAATCCGTTCATAAGAGACTTGTTTTCCCCATATATCCCCATGCCCCACGAAGCTCCGTCTGTCTCGATCGCGAAATAAACCTCCAATTCCAGGCTGCGGATTACAGACGGTTTGCGGAAAGTGAGCCACATGTAATCTCTGTAGGGCGACTTATCATTTGAAAAGCGCAGATCTCTGTTGATATGACTCACGACGCGGTTAGGTCTGGTATCCATCTCCGGAGAGAAGTACTCATGAATAAAGCCCCCAAGATCCTCCGCAAGCTCCAGACAAGGCTGTCTTACAGCTCTCACATACCAATCATGGTTCGCATGAAAAAAATCCCTGTTGTTATTGAACCGGATCGCCATAAAAAACTCAAAAGTCTCATCCGTAAAACCCTTGAACATGCACAGCCTCCGTACTTACTTTTTCAGATGCATCTTTTTCGTGCGGGCAAACCGTTCCCTTTTCTCCGCACGTTTTCTGGCACGCTTTGCATCTCTGAGCCGTTTCTCCCGCCTTTTCCTGTGTCTCTTGCCGGTATGCTGCAGGATAAGCATAGTGATCAGCGCAAGCAATAAACCAAGACCGGCCGCCAACAGCCATATATAGATGCTGTCCCCGTCTGTATTGATCCTCACTGCCGAGAAACCGGGATCGTACAACGCCGGTAGTTCACCGGCCAGTGAAGACCTGTAAACGATGAACGGCTCCGAAAGAACAGTTATGCTTCTGCTTTCCGCATCCTCCCAACGTACATATGCCCGGGTCTGCCCTTTCATGGGAGAAGGAAAGCTGAAGGTATAGCTGCCGCGGGCGATCATTGCTATGGATCGAACATCTCCATATCCGAGCAGGCCGACCGAAATACTGTCGACCTCCGCCGCTTCAGTCTCAACGGCAACGCTCACCGTGCCATTCTCATCACAGACAGCGGAAAGGGAAATGTCATTTTCTGCATTCCCGCCTGTGACCAGTATAACAGCGGTATTGGAAACTGCTTCCGCCTTTATACCCGTAGCACTGTGTGCCTGCGCACGGACAGAAACGATCAGATCTCCGGTCGGGATACAGCTGTATGCCAATCCCTCTGTTTCACCCGGCAGAAGCGGCCCGTGAATACTGCCTATCCTGCCGATCCCTTCATCAGAAAGAGCGATATCATAAAGAGGAACGGTACCGTTATTCCTTACATAGACCTTGATCGTTACCTTTTCCCCCGCAGCTGCCTCGGCCGTATCGGCAGCCACAGATACCTTGAATTGTGCCCTGATATCACCGATCGTAAGACTCGAAAGTGTCTTTGAAAAACTCTTTCCCTGATATTCCCAGGTGATCTTTGGCACACTTTCTTCCGTACCGTCAGCAGGCACATCGATCGTATACTGTCGGTAATCATCAGGCTCCAGGATATCCAGGCGTGCGATCTCGCCCGTTTCTCCATCGCTCACTACAATATTCTGCGCAGGAGCACTGCCTGTATTCTCCACCCGGTACGTGACAGCACGCGTTCCTTCCGCAGAAACATAATCCGAAACCGTACGCTGAAATTCCAATTCCGGTTCGGAAGCCGCCAGAACACACAGCGGAATGCTTATAAAAAGAATGCAAAGCACAAGGCGGATACAAGCCGTGCGCACGGTATCATCCTTTCTGTTCAGGATATCGGTCAATCTTCGCTGCGGATCGCGGCAAGTGCCGAGAGCCTCATAGCCCTCTGAGCCGGATACAGGCCCGACAATACGCTGACAAGAGCGACGCCCAGCCATGTCGTTAATGCAAGCGGCGCAGGTATCACGGAAACCGCCGCCCCTTCCTGTGCAAACAAAGCGCTGCCAGACATAATGGATGCGATCGCCGATTGCAGCCAGGATACATTGTTCAGCGCCCAGCTGAGACCGAAACTCGCCGCCATACCCGCAAGTCCGCCGATAACACCTATAAGAGCAGCCTCGCAGAGAAACGCAGACCTGATATCCCCCAGAGCACACCCGAGCACCTTCAT
>DBXA01000151.1:27253-31361 GCA_002309235.1 Christensenella sp. UBA1224
ACCAGCATAGAGATCGCTCCTATGATACCCAGAAATGCCTGCATCGTCGCAAGCTGTTCTCGGAACGTATTTACGTAATCCATCGGGCTTGAGCACTGTAATCCGATGTCATTGAGCTCCCTTACCAGACTCTCCACGTCGTCCACTGTTTCCGCCAGCACAAGCACATTGTCATAATTGAATACCGCTGTATCCGTTACGCCCAATTCCTGCATAAGTGTACGGTTATCGCGATAAAAGCGTCTGAGCCAGTTCAGACTGACCACAGGGCCGTTGGAAAAGGTCCAGTCGTTTACATCCGCCGCGAAGGTGCCGACGCATTTCGCATTGTATCTTTCCACATGCTGGACCTGCTGCCCCGTTACAGTATCCACATCCGTTCTGTCTTTCCAGGTCATAGTCAGGTCAAAATCCGCATTCAGCCAACGTATGCGGGGCGTCGGGAGCGGGATGCCATTCATCAGGTTAGTCCATACATCTATATACTCGTCCGCATGGTCAGGCGTTTTGAACTCGCACATGTATACCTCGTTGAGCATAAACTCCATGCGGTCAGTTCGGTTCGAAAAGCCCGAACCGGTCTCTATATCCATGATCCTGTAAAAATCCGCCGGAATAACAGCGGTAACATACGCGTATGCTGTATAATCTCCGGTAAGCAACCTGAGCGTCGCCCCCGGATAGAAAGTGAGCACAGGCGTTACGGCACTTGTACCCGGTATCGCACGGATGCGGCTGATGACCCCATCCGTTATCCTGGTAACGCGCCTGCCGAAAGACGAAGTCGTATCATCCGAATAGCTGTAATAGGGGTACACCTGTATAAGCTTCAGATTTGTGGAGCTCTCCATGATCTCCATCTGCGCCTTCTCTGCCCCATAACCAAGCGACAGCGTAACGATGATGGCGCATGTCCCGATCACCACGCCCAACATGGTAAGCATGCTGCGCAGTTTCCTGCGGAACAGATTCCTCAGGGCTGAGGAGAGTATATCATTCCATCTCATCGTTTTCATATGCGCGCATACGACGATGACGCGCGCCGACGCCTATACAGACGACCACCAGCATGAACAGGCCGCCGACAGAGGCATAAACCCACCACGGCAGTATAGACATAACCTCCAACACCCGGTCTGCCCTGTCTGGCCGGGGAGTCGCTTCAGGCTCGATGAGCGATGGATCGGTAAGCCAGTCATCCTCCTCATAAGCTTCGACATAAAAGCTGACGGATTCTGTGGCAGAGAAGGTATCTCCGATGCTGTTCTCATAGGTCACCAGCAGGTCGGTCGTATAAGTACCCTGTTCCGACGGGATGAAGCGTATCTCCGCAGTCTTGCCTGTGCCGCTTTCCATATTGCCGCAATAATAGCTGGCGCCGGTCGAAACAGTCGGATCATCACTTACACCTGTGACGGTCACATTATATAGCGTCGTACGGCCAAGATTGTATATGCCCATACTCACATTATAGCTTTCTCCTGCCACCGCACTGCCGGAAGGCATAACCGGCGTATCAAGCTTGATCCGCATAGGCTGTTCCACATTGATGACCACGCTCTGTGAGATCCCGTGCGGTTCCGCAGAAGAATCCTCATATTCCAGGGTCACGAATATCTTTACAGGCTTATCCTCAATATCCCCCTGGGCCCGGACATTGAATCTGGCCTCGTGCGTCTTCTGTGATTCTATTGCTGTGATATAAGTGCTGAAAGCACCGGAAACCGGCAGCACAGCATCACTTTCAGCCTCGCATGTTACGGTGATATTCTGAACAGCCTGCTTACCGCTGGTGTTTCGGAGTGTGAGGATCATATCGAATTCATCACCGGCTTTGGGATCGGCCGGGTCAGTTGATACGCCATCGATGATAAGCTTTGCCTCCGAAGCAGACTTACTGGTCGAAGAGCCATAGTAATACGAATACCCTCCGGAACCCGAAGACCCGCTCCCGGAAGACGAACGGTTCGTCGTGACCGCTTCGACCGAAGTATTTATGGATCCGGAGCCGTAAGCCGCGCTGGACCAGGTGATCGTCACCGGAATATTGACAAAATCGTTTGATACCGTCTTTGCAACTTTTACCGTAAAAACCGCAAAACCCGCATTGTATTTCTGCCCGACCGCATATGCCGTACCGGCGGGATCGGTATAAGCGCTGCCGGAGCCCTTCAAGCCAAGCTTTGCGGCGCTTGCCGCGTCCATATTTCCGATCACGGAAAAGGAACCGGACCCTTCCGAAAACATGTCGCCGCCGATCGATACAGTAAGCGAATCCAAAGCGTTCAGGATATCCTCAGAGTAGGCACTTATCGCCCTGTCTGACTTATATGCTACGACGGAGCCCGACGGAAGCATATTTGTATACCAATAATCGCTGCCCGCACGGAATGTGACCGGTATCGCTATGGTAGCGGCAGAGCCCGCAGCAAGCGCCGGGATCTCAACATTCCCTACGGATGCAGTTCCCGCAATATCTTCGCTGTGTTCTTGTACCGGTGTATCAGCCGGCTCATCAGTCGGTTCGTCGGTCGGCTCGTCAGCCGGGATATCCGCCGTATTGCCGTTCGGCTCCTGCGTGGGCTCCTCAGCCGCTTCCCCAGACGGCATTTCCGTCGGAACAACCGGTGCCTCCGTCGGATCCTCCGCCGGTACCTGTGAAGGGTTCTCATTTGGCTCCGCCGGTTCTTGCGTCGGCGCTGCAGTCGGTTCTGAAGGGATTTCGGTCGGGATCGGCTCATCTGTCTTTACCGGCACAGAGGTCGCTTCCGGTAAAGGCGTATCCCGAACCTGTTCCGCCCCAGATCCCGTTCCCGCATTCTCAACATTTTCCGCAAAAGCGAAGACACTCAGGAAAAGCATGAGAACCGCAAGCATTATCGCTGTCAGTCTTCTGTTCATCTTCAGTTCCTTCTCCCGGCAAAAGCCGGCATATCAAAAATCCAAAGGGGTCTGATTCACAGTATTGCCCGTGATCTGGCCATCGAGTAAGGTTATTATCCTGTCTGCGTGATCAGCGATCTCCTGGTCATGGGTAACCATTACAAGCGTCGTGGCCCGTTCACGGCAGATGCCGCGTATCAGGGAAAGTATCTCTCTTGACGTCCTGAGATCCAGGTTTCCCGTTGGCTCATCGGCAAAGAGTATACGCGGCTTTGTGACCAACGCTCTCGCGATTCCGACCCTCTGCTGCTGGCCTCCGGACATTTGACCGGGGAGGTGATCCGCATGTGAAGAAAGCCCGACTGCTTCCAGCATGTCCTTTGCGAGGATCGTGCGCCTTCGTCTGTTCATGCCCCGGTACATAAGAGGCATCGCTACATTCTCTATGGCCGTATGCGCTGCGAACAGGTTAAAGGACTGAAATACAAATCCGATATTCGCGAGCCTGAAAGAAACCAGTTTCTTTTCCGTCATCCTCTCTATATGCCTGCCGGCAACAATGATCTTTCCCGAGGTCGGCCTTTCAAGCCCTGCCAGCATATTGAGCAGCGTCGATTTACCGGATCCCGACCTGCCGACGATCAGGCAGAACTCACCCGGCATCACCTCAAGGTTGATCCTGTTAAGGGCTTTCAGGCGCGTTTTGCCGATCTCATATACTTTTGTGACATCGTTCAATACTATCACAGGCGAAGCACCCAAAGCGGCATACCTCCGGTCATGCATCAGGTTGTGCAGGATACACCTCTACAATATATCAGTATACCATAATGCCGCGTTTGCCGCAAACACACGGTAAGCAATAGAGCTTTGTGATATTTGAGCTGAATCGAGCTATAATTTCGTTATATTTGCACAATTGGTTAAGTATTTTTTCAAAAACCTCAATATGTTATAAAAAACATTGTAGATTTATCAGCAATATGCTATAATATTGCCATTGAACGAAGGAGGAATCGATTATGCCAAAGCCCGGAAAAGAAAAAGCAGCCGCAATGCAGAAATTTGGTGACGAGCGTAAAAAAGCGCTTGAGATCGCACTCGGCAAAATAGAAAAAGACTTCGGGAAAGGGTCCCTTATGAAATTGGGCGACAGTGCCAACATGCAGGTCGAAGCCATCCCCACCGGCATCATGCACCTGGATTTTGCCTTGGGTGTAGGCGG
>DBXA01000151.1:31477-32446 GCA_002309235.1 Christensenella sp. UBA1224
ATCTACGCAAAAAAGCTCGGTGTAGATATAGATGAGTTGTACGTCTCACAGCCTGACAACGGCGAACAAGCCCTTGATATCACAGAAGAGCTGGTCCGCTCCGGCGCGATCGACATCGTAGTTGTGGACTCGGTCGCCGCCCTCGTCCCAAAGGCTGAGATCGAGGGCGATATGGGAGATAACCACGTCGGCCTGCATGCCAGGCTCATGAGCCAGGCCCTCCGCAAGCTGGCCGGTGTTATCGCCAAGACCAACGCGATAGTCATATTCATCAACCAGCTGCGTGAAAAAGTCGGCGTCATGTACGGCAATCCGGAAACAACGACAGGCGGCAAGGCGCTGAAATTCTATGCCTCCATCCGTTTGGATATCCGCAAAGGCGAGGCGATCAAGGAAGGAAGCAACATAATAGGATACCGTACGAAGATCAAGGTGGTCAAGAACAAGGTCGCACCGCCATTCCGCACTTGTGTTGTCGACATGATGTTCGGTGAAGGCGTATCCCGTTCCGGCAGCCTTCTGGATATCGCCATCGAGCACGATCTGATCAAAAAGAGCGGCTCATGGTTTTCATATAACGATCAGCGCATAGCGCAGGGCCGTGAGAACACCCGCCTGTACCTGAAAGAGCATCCCGAGATCATGGAAGAACTCGAAGCCAAAGTCCGCGACCTTTTCAAAACGGGGGATCTCGCGGTAGAGGAAGAGCAGCTGGACGATGATGACATCGACGATGATGCCGATGATATCGACGACGAGGAATGATCTCCCGGACGGCAGTCCGGTCTGCTCAGATCCTGTCCCGAAAGCAATGATCCATATAACGACAAAGAGCCTGCAAGCGCAGGCTCTTTGTCGTTATATGCGGTCTCTTTCTCAGACCAGCGGCTCGGAATCGTTCTCCAGAGGAGCGTCCTCCACCGAACGGATAGCCCAACGGGCAAACATCATCGGAACCTTCTGCGGACC
>DBXA01000151.1:32498-47865 GCA_002309235.1 Christensenella sp. UBA1224
CATACGCGATCGCCGTTTTTCAGAGCTGCCAGCATGTCCTTTACCTGCTTATCCTTCTTCTTCTGAGGACGTATGAGCAGGAAATAGAAGACTGCGATCATCACCACCATCAAGCCGAGAGTAGGTAAAAGCTCAGCAATGCTTGCTCCGCCGGCAGCTGCTGTGGGAGCTGCTGACTCCGCCATAGCCGAACCTGTTGACATCAGAGCAACGCCTATGGAAACGAGAAACTTTTTCATCTGTACGATTCCTCCTGATACTTCTTTGCAAAGCGCTGGGAATATTTTATCAGACAGTGTCCTGAAAAACAATAGAAATCATTCTCCTCCAAATGACATTTCTGTTATTTTATTTCAAAAAACGATCATTCAGATCAGATTGACAATATCCTCCAAAGATGTTATCCTTCAACTCGGATCAAAACTTTATTTCGGGAGGATCAGAAATGGCCATAGCGATCCTGTTCTTTCTTATTGGACTTATCCTCATCATAAAGGGCGGAGACTTCTTCGTAGATGCATCCGTATGGATCGCAGAAGCCTCCGGCATGCCGAAATTCCTGATCGGCGCCACGATCGTATCCATGGCTACTACGATACCGGAACTCCTGGTATCTCTCATATCTGCTGCTGAGGGGAATGTGGGCATGTGCTGCGGGAATGCTATAGGTTCCGTTACGGCAAACCTGGGACTGATATTTGGTATATCTATCGTATGTATCCCCGCTGTCCTCCGACGCGGCGATATCGCCTTCAAGGGCATATTGATGATCGCAGCCTGCGCCTTTCTCTTCCTGTTTTCCCGTTCAGGTGAGCTGTCAATCGGCGGGAGCCTTGTGATACTGGCCCTGTTTGCCGTATATGTGACGTATAATATATTTGAGGCCCGCAAAGCCAATTCATCCGATGACCGTGAAAAGGTCTCTACGGACAGAAGAAGTGTGATCACCAACATCGTCAAGTTCGTAGGCGGTGCTGCCGCGATCGCCGTCGGCGCAAGGCTTCTGGTCGACTATGGCAGTGAGATAGCACGAAGCATAGGCATCTCGGATGCCATCATCGGCGTCACGCTCGTCGCAATAGGGACCTCACTTCCGGAACTTGTCACAACGATCACAGCCATTTCAAGGAAGGAATCTTCCCTCTCCATAGGCAATATCATCGGTGCCAACGTTATCGACCTTTCGCTCATACTCCCCCTGTGTGCTCTCGTTTCTGGGAAACCGCTGCCCATGCTCCCGCAGACGATACAGCTTGATCTCCCGGTCTGCCTGGGCTACTGCCTGATTGCGGTCGTACCCGCTCTTATCTTCAAACGTTTCCACCGTCTGACAGGCATCATCATGCTGACCTGCTATGCGGCCTATGTAGCGGTCCTCTGCGTATCTTATGCCGCAGTATAGCACAACAAACCATATAAACCGATACAGCCGCGGCAAAGAATGATGCCGCGGCTGTATCATCTGCAGGTACCCTCCGGTTTACCAGTCACTTGAGAAATCCGTTACACTTGAATCCCAGGCATCGCTGAGAAAATCCCAGAAGGTGTCGGAGTCGTCGCTCCAGGTATCCTGCACCGTATCATAGTAATAATCGCTTGTGAGAAAATCACCCGTACCGTAAGACGCATTATAGTCATCACCGAGATAATAATCTCTCCAGCTGTCGCGAAGGAGGCTGTCGACGATATTAGCCGTCATCCAGGTATCATACAGATCATCATAGCGATACCAGGTACTATGTGAATAGTAGTAATATTCATCGTTATAGCGATAGTATCCCCTATCCCTGCTGTTTATGCTCCTCATGGCAAAAGAAGCGAGTATGAGAACGAGTATCACCAGGCTGAAGATCCTCTTGCTGCTCTTTCTTCTGCGCGTTTTCCCGGCTGCTGTCCCTGCCTTAAGATGTCCTTTTTGATTGTGTATCTCCTGCTTCAGCCTGATCCACAATTCATTGACGCCCAATGCTTCGTCCGGGCCTCTGTAGCGGACAGCGCGTGTACCGTCATCCTTGTTCTTATAGACGACAACACTGCCATCTATATCCCGGAAAATGCCGAAAGCACGCTTTTCCAAGATATTCTTTCCGATAAAGAAACGAGTCGTCTCCTCCGGCGGGAGATTATTTGCTATGTACCATTCCTTGAGTTCTTCTATCGTCGCAGGTACTGCGTCCGGAGAAGACATGTCCCTTGGCCCATCCGGGATCCCGGGAGCGGACGCGCCTGTGATCCTGCTCCTGCAGTGAGGACAGAACAACGCTCCTTCATTATATTCCCCGCCGCAGCGGGGACAGATATTCATTGTCTTGTTATTCATTCAGAATGCTCCTGTATTTGATATCTGTTGTCTCAACCCGTCATCTCACAGAAAAGAGAAGCTGCCGAGCGGCCAGACGATAAAAAGAGCTACGCCGCTGATCGTCTCCGCTGAAACGATCATACCCCCGACAGAACGGTCATCCGCCATCAGAAGATACCTTCCGGCACCGAGCAGAGTCTCAGCCGCATCCGCAGCGCTGCCGATGACATACGGTTCATCCAGCACTGCGCTATTGACTATAAGCCTTCCTCCGGAAACGCCCACTCTGTCACCCGGCATACCGACAACCCTGCTGAAGCCGCCGTTTGCCAAAACGATATCCCCTCGTTCCGCCGGCGCCATACGGGAAACCAACACCACATGTCCCGGCGGCAGCGTTTCCGCCATCCGTCCGGATGTAACATATATAAATGTAAAGCCAAATAACCTTATCCCTATCCCAAGGCACAGCGCAGCTATGATAAACGCCGCGACCGTACCCGCTCCCGCTCTCTTCCTGTTTCTGCGCTTCTTCCTGATCTGTTTACCTGTCTTCGCTTTCCTCGCCATTTTCCGTCTCCTCAAGTCTTGCCGTTATTTTCTTGAGACGTTTTTCGAACACCGGACGTTCCAACATGACGATCCGTCCGCAGCCAAGACATTTCATTTTTATATCCGCCCCTGTACGGGTGACGGTCCATTCATAGCTCCCGCAGGGATGCGGCTTGCGCATCCTGACGGTATCGCCGAGTCTTATGTCCATATCTGTCACCTTTGTTCCGAGCTCCGGTCATCCTGCTGCTTGTCACCGGAAATGCACTGTTCTAAGATCAGGGGATCCCGGCTCTTGAGCACATCCTCCTGCTCTGCCGGACATGCAGCTGTACTCTCCCCTGCATCACTTCCCGCAGGATTTTTTTCCGTCAGTTCTTCCTGCCATACCTCCGGGCCTTTTCGCAGAGTGCACAGATCCACGAGTACGGCACCTGCTTCATCCGTCAGCGTTACAGACCTATGAAAGGCTGACGCATCCAGAACAAAGCATTTTAAACGGCAGCGCAGAGCATCTATCAGGATGAAGATCACATTTCCGGCTTCGTCCTTTCCAAGCAGCCGGCCGAGTGTGCAAGCTTCTGCCGTACGCAGCGAAAGTATCCCCATTTCATGCGAAGAGGCCTTACGAAGCCTGCACAGCAGCCTTAACCAGCGGCTTTCTCTCCATTCCGCCCGAATATCAGTTGACACTGCCATCTTTTGCTTCTCCATACAAATTGATATATATACCGTCTATCACCGTATTGTACAGCATATGCCCTTTTTCATCAAAGTAGCGCAGCACACCGTCTACACGTGTCCATCCGACGGCAAGCCTCCCGTCTTCCCCTGCGTAGAAATCGTATCTATCATCTTCATCCCATATACCGAAGAGCATTTTCGAGCACTGCATAGTACCATCGGAAATGTCAAAGTAATAACGGGTATCAGCGTAATCCACAAGGCCGGTACACATGCGTCCGTCTTCGCCAAACAAGTATATCTCATCCTCAAGTGATCTGACCATGCCGGTAGCCACAGTCCCATCCACGTCCTTGAACATGTATATCCCCCTGTTGGCAACCAGCTGTATTCCGACAGTCTCAGGCAAATAACAGCCATCCGGGCCGAAGCCGAGGGAATCTGTGACCATGCGGCCATCTGTCATATCGAACAGGTAAAGCTTGTTCTCAAAAAGAGTATACCCTGTCTTAGCTGTACCATCCGCGGTGAGAAGATACGTACCGTCATCCAAACGGAGCAATCCGCTGTTTACAGGCCGAACGACGCCATCCGTCACCGAGCCGAAATCATCATCCCCTCCCAGCTGAGACAGCGATCGGGCCACAGTTCCTCCTGCACCTACTGCGCACACATGCATATCCGGCAAAAGATAAGATCCGGCATTTTGCGGCAGCGTACCGTCCGCGAGCACAAGTACCGTTTCATCCCCCATTGAGATGATCTTGTTTACACCCGGTATGTATCTTCCGCCTGCATCGAAACGGCATGATTCACCTTCGATCGTGACACTGACAGCAGCATAGCTCACTTCGCCTGCATGCGTATAACCTATACCGGCATTGCCCGAGAGCCGTATCCAACCATCGGCCAATTTTCCGTCAGCAAAAACATATGTCTTTCCACCAGCGGTATAGCTGCCGTCATCATATAATGTAAATGCACCGTTTCGGAATATACCGCGGCCATCGTCGGATTCGCCGTCCGGCGCAAGGAGGCCGGTGGTACTGTCTGCATAATACAATAGGCCTCCGCGTACGAACCAGCAGGTGAGGACGTTTCCGTCAGTTTCGACGTAAAATGCGCCGTCTTCAACCGCCAGATATCCTTCATGCGCCGGCACTATGTAACCGCCCTGGGCACTGGTGTATGCGTCCAGCCCTGCAGGGAGACGCGTGGAAAGAGTACAGGTATCCGCATCGAAATAATACAGATGTCCATTCTGGTACAAAAAGCCGCCTTCGGGAGATCCGTCTGTACCGATCCGGTATAATTGGCCGTCAACGGAGATCGCCGCAGGAGACCCCAGCTGCAGAACTCCGTCTTTCCGGAAATCATATCGTTTATCCGCTATAATCCTGCTCCCTGTAACCACAGCGCCTGTTTTCACATCAAAATAATAGACAAACCCGTTTATCAACTGCCAGCCTTGCGCTGTATCGCCATTTTCAAAGACATAAAAGCGGCTTCCGTTGCGCTGTATCCAGCCGGCTCTCGTCATCTCTTCAGCAGACTGACGCACGCCTGTTTTTTCATCAAACAATGTCAGTTTACCGTCTACAATACGCCATCCCACAGCCAAAGAACCATCTTTATATATATAGTATTCCTTGCCGTCCAACGTGTATAAGCCCTCTTCTGCCGGCAGAAAAAAGCCTTCAGAGGAAAGCGGGTATGATCCGCCGCCGATCGTTTTGCTTCCCGCTTCCGGCAGGCAACCGGTCTCAGGATCGAAATAATACATTTTTCCCAGGCTCTGCCAGCCGGTCAAAACGCTGCCCTGCTCTCCAAAGCAGTAGTAATGTCCGTCTATCAGATACATCCCTGCTGTAAAAGGCTTAAAGCATCCCTGGTGATCGGTTGAACCCACTTCGTTTACTACCTGATCTGCCATAGCATCGCCGCGGTCGTCGTACAGATAGAGCCATCCTCCGTCAAGAACAGCTCCTGTCATCAGCTCGCCGCTCCCGTTTATCCAACACTTCTTATGATCCAGTTCGACCCGTCCAGGCTGATCCGGAATAAAACGGCCTTCATCATCAAACAAACCTTCCGGATCTGCGCACCGTTCCCTGCAGCGGATGTAACCCTCTTGGTCCGTACAATATACCGCTCCACCGAGCAATATCCAGCCTTTCCGGATAACGCCGGTATCCGCTGCAAGCACAACACTGCCCTTATTCAGGTCGACTCTCACATCTGCATCCGGTTTCAATATGCCGCTTGCCTCGACAGACAAACCAGTACCGGCACCGGCGCTTCCGGAATGGCACAGCCTGCCGGAAGCATCCGTCGCATACACAAATCCGTTCCACGGCACAAGCCCTGTCAACAGATTGCCGTTTTCATTCATAAGGTATGTTGCCGATCCATCATCCGGTTCTACAAAACCAGCTTGATCCGGTAAATACCTTCCATCTTCATCGAAATCGCCGTCCATACCCTCAACAGGCGCTGCCTGTCCATCCTTCATATGGTAAAGCGAGCCTTCAAACACGACCCATCCATCAACCGGAGAACGGCTGTCATCCAGAAAAATACGTCCAAGGCCTTCAAGCGTATAAAAACCGGCACCGTCCGCCTCAGGCAGGCGTTCTGTGATCACTTTCTTACCGTCAAAATAAGCAAGCACGCCGTCTTTCAAGAGCCATCCGGTGTAACTGAGCCCGTTTTCGTCGATATGCTGTTCAGCGCCATTGACCGTTATCACAGCAGGTCCTTCCAGAAGACCTTGCGAAAAGGTGTATACTTTACCGTTGATCGCATAGGATCCATCCATGTAACGCGTGCCGTCTTGAGCTACATAGTAATAATGTCCGTCATCGCTTCGGAAAAAACCGGTGCGAGGGCTCAGGCCAGTGATCAATACCCGTATGACCAAAGCCAGCACCGCAACGCAAAGAACAGCCGCAGCGGCTCCCATCAGATAGAAACCGCGCTTTCCGGCATCGAATCTCGAATAGCGGATCAACGGCTCCGCGTCATGCTCCAATTCCCGCAAACCGTTAAAAGGCATGGATACCGTGCTGCCGCAAAACGGGCATGCCCGTTCCTTGAGCCAGTGCTCGCGCTTGGATACCCCGCGGCAAACAGAACATGCCGCCACGGCATCGCCGGGGCGGAAGCGCTGCCCATCCGCAAGATCCACGCGCAACAGAAGGGATACGCTGCGGCGCGTAACGCGTTTCAAACGCAGATATTGCTTCACTTCAGGCATTATATTACCTCATTGAGTTTTTCTTGATAAAACCTTGAGACCAAGCCTGTCCATCAGATAGACAACCGGAGCATCCACGCCGTCCAGAGGACGCACTTCACTGCCTTTGTACAGACCTGTGGCAAAAAGACGGTACTCGCTAAATCCATTCAAGCGGTTTAAAAAAGCTCCGCCTCGCCAGGATCGTACCAATTCCCTCAGCGCGGGATCGTTAAGAGCAAGACTGCTCGTGAATCGCGGAACCTCGCTGAACCACAGGTCGGTATGGGTCAGCACCACGGAAAGCTTGATATTGCTCTTAACACCTATACTGCGGTATTTCAGAAGTTCGTCCAGTATCCGTTCGGCTCTCTCCCATGTATCGGGAGCAGGTGTGATCCCTTGAGAAGCGCCGCATGCCTCGTTCAGCACAGGCAACGCTGCAGGGTTGACAACAAGCACCACTGCATCTGCCCGCATCAGCAGAGGTTCCACAGATGATGTCTCTTCATAGTGCAGCAGCATTTCACCCGGCACATCGTATACCGCCAGCGCCAGCGTCTGTACAAACGACAGATATTGTTTGCCGGTCACTCCCCACAGAAACGGCTGCGGCACTCCATTTGCGGTATGCGGCAGCGCTTCGCTGCGCTCCATCAGAGGTGCGGAGTAGTTCTCATAGAAACGTTCGGCGGTCTCCTCCACTTCCAACGGGGTCATCGTTATATCGCCGCGCTGTGATATCGCATATTTGGAAGAGGCAAGAAGCGTGCTCTTACCCACGCCGTTGACGCCAAGGAACATGATGCTCGCAGCAGGATACCGCAGCCATGCGGACGGTATCTCATGACCGCAGCTTTCGCATACTGCGCTGCAGGGAAGTCCGCAAGCATCACATTTCGTCTGGCGGTCAGCCAGGAACGCTCCCCCGCGTATGCGCAGCCGCTTCGGCAAGCGCACTGCCAGCCGCTGTGCGACAGCAGGCATACTATTGTCGTACAGCGTACAGCTTTTATTTCTGCACACCATCGTGCGCGTTTTCAAAGTTGAAAAACAATAGGGGCAGTGCATATCAATACACCCCTGTCATATCCAGACACCGTGTGCCTGTGCCGTCTATCCTGATACAGCTATCCGCATTCCGATCCAGTGGAGGACACCCGAGCCAAGCACATCCACGCTGCAGCTTTTTTGCACTTTCACGTATCTCCCCGCCGGAAGTCGTAACTGTAAGCGGAGGCAGTTCGTCCTGACTGCCTGTGACCTTGATGACTGGCTGAAGGCGTTTCCAGATCCCGCCCGGCACGTACCGTACGGGGACAAACAATCTGCCCACTCTGAAGCCAGGCATGAAGCAAAGGCTATTCAACGGATCCTCCAGCTTCAGGTGCGAAGAAACCCCATCGATACTTACATCCGCTTCTCGCACGCCCGGAGGCAGGCAGATGCCCGCATGGCATTCCAAACGCGTATATGTACCATCCATGATCTTCACTTGTTCCACACGGTCCGGAAGATCCATGTATAGGATAACCGCATCCCCTGCCTGCGCAAAACGCGCGTTTATGTCCGCCGCACCGACATCCGGTGTCTCCAAGGGAACTTCTCCCGTAATAAGGCCCGGCAGTTCGGTACATATGCCGCCTTCCGGAAGAATAACAGATGCCGTCCGCAGCACTGCATAAAGTACCGCCTGATCAAAACCCAGCTGATCCCCGGTCATGATAAGCGCCTGTTCACAGGCTCGGCGCAGCGCCCTGTCCCCTTGCGCGCTACATTCACTTTGAACAGCCTCCCGCGCGTCAGTTCGCCACTCCCCCAAAAGGGCATAGCACAACAGCATCCCGCTTGCTCTAAGCCCTTCACCGGGATGCATATCGGCATGCACGGTATCGCCATCCGGCATCCGCACATAGATCGGCTCACCCGCATCTGCGTCCATACGCAGGAACAGCTGTCTGAGTTTTGTGAGCCTTGCTCCTAAAACTTTATCTTCTTGCAATGCGTCCATTATCATAGTCGGTTCGCTATCCTCTGGTTCTCGACATCTGTTATTTTCCATTATGCCAGAATATATCGGATACAGGCTTCTGAATGCGCCTTGCATGTAAGTCTGACTATAGTTTCGCGTACTTTTCCTGCCACATATTGCTGAGAGACATAAGCATGGCAAAAAGCTTCTGCTTGCTGTCATGTTCCGCGCGCAGCGCATCCAATTCCGCAAACGCACTGCGTTTGATGTGCTTGATATCCGTACGCAGCCATTCGTTTATAAGACCATCCGCTTTATGATCATACACGGAAGAGTGTCCTGTCATAGCGTTGATCTGGTTGATGAAGCGCTCGTAGAACGCCTTTTCCAGATTGAGGTGCGGAACAAGCATGTCTATGAGGATATCGGAGTAAATTCCTATATCTGTATTGATTTCACTGAGGACCTGCTCTTCGGTATGAGCCGTCTCTGCCCGCTGCGCCATAGAAGCTATCAGAGAACGCGAAACCTGCGCTCGCGTAGGCAGCTCACCATGCTCCTGTCCGGTCGCTTCCAAGAGCTCCTCTGCACGCGAACCCGTTCGCAGCTTCATATACCCTGTCAGCATATCCCGGAATCTGTCATCAAGCACCTGATATGTATCCCGCATGTCACTTTTACCTGTGCGCCATGCGAATCTGAGCGAAGGAATATGCGTACGACGTTCAGAAAGATCTATATCGTATTCCGCCGCAAGAGATGACCAGCGATCGATGAATCGTTCCCGATCCGCCTCATTCAGCCGCGGACGGGGCCTGCGCTCAAAGAACTTCTCCATCGCTTTACGGTTGCGCGATTTGAGCTGTGAGAAATAATCCTTGTGCGTTAAGATGCGCGCCAGCATAGCCATAGCGTCCACATCGTCGACATCCCGGCCCGCGAACAGGCGGTTCAGCTCATCACTTATGCGAACGGCTTCTTCCACACGCCCCTGGCTACCCAGAGGGTATCCGATGATCGCCGCCGTCATACCCGGTACAAAGCGCGTTATCAGAGCGATAAAGCCACGAGCGCGAAAAGGCGTGCCTCCCTCTAAAGCACCGCTCTCATCCTCGGCATCAAACATGCGCATAACGAGCCTGCGCGCACGTGCCGTGATCCCGGCATCATCCACATCGGCCTGCTTATAATCAAGCGCACTCAGAAGCGCATCCGTCAGTTCCTCCATGAGCGCCATCTCTTCATGGCGCGCCACATCCCAGACCATGCGCTCGATCAGGGTATTGAAATAACCCTGCAGGTTCATGCGCAGATTGGCATTTACCAGTTCGTTGCGGTTAGCGCTGTCTCCCTGCACGTTGAGACTGCCTATGATCTCCTGATACAGTGAGTCGGAAGGAGTGATAGGCTGTATCTGCTTTGCGATGCGTTCACGCAATATGCGCGTAAACGGTTTGTGCACGCTGATATCCTGGTACATCCGCCCCATGATCTGTCTCGCCATGCGCCGGAAGGTAATGATATCATCCTTGGCCTGTATCACTTCGGCAAACTCGCGCGACTGTATCTCATCCAGCTCCCGGTTGGCAAAATTATCTATGATCGGTTTGAGAGATTCAATAACGGCACGATTGCTGACTATCGCGCGGTTTTGGAGAACTGTCAGCCGTTCCGCTTCGTAATAATCGCTCAGCATCTCACGCAGCCGTCCGATGCCGTCTCCGCAGCCCAAAGCATCCAGTCGTTCCGTATCAGCCTTATCACCCTTCAGGGCGGAAAAATACGCATGCGCCGATCCCGCAAGCACCCTGCGCTCTACCGTAAGGCGATGCCTGCTCACGATATCGGATACAAATGTCCGGAAGTTATCCCTGTATGTCTTCTCATCCGAGAGAAGATCCGCCTTATTGCCGAAAACAAATAACTTGTCCTTCAACTGAACGTGATCGGCATCCGCTTCCCGAAGTATAGTAAGCTGTGTACCGTCTATATTCGGATTGGAGAGCATATCGGTGACCATCACGATCGCATCGGCCCTGTCCATCATACGGCGCGTCTGCTCTCTGTGAAGGAGCGTCGGAGAATTGAAGCCCGGCACATCGTACAAAACGATGTTGCGCATGCTTTCAAGCTGTGAGGACCATATAGTCACTCGTTTAACGGCATAAGGCCGCTCATCGCGCTTTAGCGTGTCATCCGTATCGGTCTGACCGGTAATATAGCTCTGGAATTCATCCGAAAGCAGCGCTTCCGCCCCTTCGAAAGCCATATCCGGTTTGCCCAAGAATTCCCGCAGGAGCGGAGCAGCACGCAGAATAGAACGGACATCCTCCGCCGTAGTGGAATCATACAGGCGGCGTTTCACCGGGTCTTTGGCACAAATCTCCTCCCAGGCTCTGTCAAAACGAGCAGGCGGATACGTGGAAAAATCCGCCACATCCGCATTCGGTATGCCGAGCTCCGAAAGAAGAGCACGGAAGCGCTCCTGAAACTCCTGCACAGGATAGAATTCCACACATGCCCTGTCACGCTCATCCGCACGGATCTCCGTTGTGGTATAGGTACAGCGCACCGAAGCACTCGGGAGCACCGGTATGCCGATCAACGCATTGGCTACGCTGCTCTTTCCGCTGTTCTCGAGGCCGACTACCGCAACCTCAAAAGAGCGCGTCTCCATTTTACGTATAAGCATGTCGTTTTCACTGCACAAAGCGCGCAGCGCATCCTCATGCTCCGCATCCAGCAGGCGGCAAAAACTGTTCTGTTCCAGTATACCCTGCACTGCCGTGTTCACGTCGCGCATCATGCCCGTGTAATCCGTTATCAACGAATACCAGCTGTCAGCCATCGCAATTCGTCCTTATTTTTATATTTTCTCTTTCGTCAATATGCTTTTTTGAAAGCCTTCGCCAAACACACAGCTCCGCATGCGGCAAGCAACAAAGCAGGCAGTGTTACGAGCAGGACGCTTATCGGCTGGGCAGCTTGCTGTGCGAGCATTATCTCCTTCGTCATCTGCTCGCCTTCCTGCACATTTATATTTACACCGAGCATCAAATTACGGAGAAACCAGGCAAGTGTGAACATGTCTGTACGCGTTCCATACAGGAAGGTACCGAGCCAGCTTCCCCATCCGATCGATGCACCAAGAAAGCCTATCCCTGCGCCGATGCTCCTTGTACCGCGTTCCGGCGCCATACGCAAAGCTGTGCACAGTATGATCGTGATCAGAATGAGGCGCGGAGAGAGGAGCAGCCGGAATATGAGAGCAAAATGCGTATTCAGGATTCCCATGTTCATCACGAGTAAGTATTCCGCCATAGAGAAGGAGGTAATCATGGTCATGAGTATCAAAGCCGGCGCAAAAGCCTTGCGTTTACTGCGCAGAAGGTTTATCAAGCCCAGCATCAGGACCCCTGCCAACGCGCCGCCTGCTACGGAAACAACCATGCTAACAGTAGAGCTTTGTACAATCGAGGTTTTTTCTGTCAATGTGATAAACGCCTGTATGCTGCCTTCCGGATCCTGCTGCAATTCATCGACTCCGTATACATACACAGCTACCGCGAAAATTATAACTGCCCATACAGCCACGGCAAACAATACTGTAAAGGCCGAGCTCTTTGCCTTTGACTGTACGATGCGCAAATCATCTATACGCGTCATTCGGGCTATCAGCATTGCCGGCAGCACAGCCAATAGCGTCTGAGCAAACGTCTTAACAAGCCAAACAGCACTGCTGAAAGAGAATTGGTAATTTATAAGACCTGTTTTAATAATATATGTATCCAGGCTTTCAGATACCGCCAGGTTCATGTTATTCTGCAGAAGGTACGAGCTCTCGATCTCCTCAGTAAGAAGCGTAAGTGACATGATGAGTATACCCAGCAAAAGACCGGTGCGGATTCCGCTGCCGATCCCCTGCCTTCCAAGGTATTCGAAGAGGCCCGCACAGAAGGCAATAAGACCTGCCGTCTGCAGAACTGTGGCAATGGGATAGATCAAACGATAATATGATGGGGAAACGAGCATTTCGTGCGGTGCCAACCGGAGAATGACCCATACCGTCGTAACAAACGGCAAACATGCAGGTATCAGACATACGCATGCCTTGGTCAATGCCCTCCCGGGATTTTTACTCGCCTTTATCCACAAGCCGAGCGGCAGAGCAAGTGTGAAGCCAAATGCGATCTGGAGCAGGCGCATCAAGACCGTATTTCTAGAAATTACCAAAGCATTCGCACTATATAGGAATCTCTCGATATGCTTTATTCCTACCCAGTGGCTTCCCAGGATCCCGCTCCTTGGTTTGAAATCCTTGAAAGCCAGCAAGATGCCGACAGCAGTGATCGCGAGCATTACCGCAATGACAAACAAGCCGAGAAGCTTCAGGATCAATGGCTTTTTTGCCATTTTCATGCCTGTTTTCCTGTTTTCAGCAGCATCCCCATTGTTCTCGCTCATATCTGTACTCCTCCTCATAAATACCAATCATCATCGAAAGACACTACCTCGAGCAGCTTCACCATTTGCCTCTGTTTTTTGCTATTCCTCTTTCCTGAACGCGCTCACAAGGCACAAAGCACCTGCCGCCGAAAGCAGTATCGCAGGCAGTATCACGAGCAGTGCGACAGTGGGTGTCATCGCATCACGCGCGAGCAGTTCCGCCTGTGAGGTGATCTCTCCGCTTCCGGATGATGCGCCAATCAGGAGCTCTCGCAGGAGAAGTGAAAGAGAATAGAGCGATCTGTCCCGCACATATATCATATTATTGAAATAACTGCCCCAGGAAAGAGCGCTGCCGATAAACATAAGCCCGGCAGTAAGACCGCGCGTCTGCCTTTCAGGGGCCATGCGCAGTGCCGCCGTAAGAGCTATTGTGATGCAGATTATCTGCGGTTCAAACACGCTCAGAACCACCTGCGGCATCAGCGTATTCAAGATCCCCAGATTACGTACGGCTATATACTCCGCCATCAGGAAGCTGCCGGCAGACACCCAAACGATCACAGCTGCTGAAAAGCCTTTTTGATTTGTCCGGTTCAGCTGCACAAACCCATATGCCACAGTCCCCGCGAAAACACCGCTGAATGCGGCTGTTATCGCCGTTATGGCCATACTGCCCAGCACCGTCGCATTCCCTGTCGCGGTGATAAACGCTTCCGCCGATGCTTCCGGCTGATCCATCAGCCTGTCCAGCCCGAATATGTAACCACTCGCAGCGACCATAATGACCAGCCAGACAACTATAGCGAACAGCCATGTGGAGACAGAGCCTTTCTGATCCGGTATAGTGATCCGCGTCTCATCCTTTCGCGACAACTTGACCAGCATCGATGCGGGAAGTATGCCGAGCAGCGCCTGTACGATCGCTTTCAGAGACTGGACCGCAGAGCTGAATGAATAGTCCGCGTTCTGTAATCCGGTACGGTATACATACGTATCAAGCGTATCTGCCGCTTCATAAACCATTGGATTATATGCAAACAGAGTCGCATCTTTATTCGGGGTGAGCAATCTCAATGCCAGGATAAGCGCAGCTGCTGACAGACCCCAGCGCATGCCGCCTCCTATGCCTCTTTTTCCCAGGTATTCGAATAACCCTCCGCAGAAAGCGATAAAGCCCGCTGTCTGGAATACAGTCATAGCTGCGTATACGCCATAGTAGTAATTCACATCGACAAACATACTCTGCGGGTGCGGAAGCTTCAGCAGGAGATAAAACAAGCCGACCGTTGGCAGACAGGCGGGAATCAGGCAGACGCACGTCTTTGTCAAGGCCCGCCCTGCGTTATGACTGGCTTTGATCCATAAAAGCAGCGGAGCAGCTGCCGCAAACCCGGCTAAAGCCTGCACAAGCCATGAGACCAGCGTATTGCGGGATAATCTCAATACATAGGGCGACTGCAAAAAACGCTGGATATTCGTGAGACCTATGAACTCACTGCCCGCTAAACCCCGTGCAGGCTTGAATTTGATCATTCCAAGCCATATACCTATAACCGCAAGGGTCACAAGTACCGCCAAAGCTAACAGGGCCAATGCCTTTGGCAGTGAAAAGACTCTTTTATGGACAACAGGATCATTACTCTCCTCCTGTATCTGAGATCCAACCGTCTTTTCCTGTTCCATGGATTTCCGTCCTTTCTTTGTATCAGAGGTCAGTTATTTTCATTTTCAACGGATATCAATATCCTTTTACATTGTAGCATTCAAGCCCAACTGTGTCAATCACGTTAAAAACGGCACCCGCTTACGCAGCAGGTGCCATGTACATGTAATAGGAATAACCGTATCAGCCGAGGAAAGCGCCTTCCGCAAGGAGCTGCTCGCGGATCCAGCCGATATCGGCCTTTTTCACGGATACATTGTCCTTGGCAGCGGCTGCCGCGCCTATGCCGGCGGCCTCCCCAAGCGTTGTCACGATGGGCATGATGCGGATGGAAGCCTGGGCCGCATGCGTACAGGAGATGCAGCGGCCGGCAACCAGCAGGTTATCTGCATTTTTCGGCTGCAAAGAGCGGTACGGGATCGTATACCAGGTCCCGGCCGGGAAGTAATAATGGCTGGTCCCGCTTCCCTCCGGGTTATGGATATCGATATCGTAATTGCCTGCCGCGAT
>DBXA01000151.1:47956-68018 GCA_002309235.1 Christensenella sp. UBA1224
AGGAGCTGTGCTTTTTCAAAGCCCGGGATATTTTCATGGAGGAAGTTGTACATCTCGACCATCTGCTCACGGGCGATGATCTCCGCCTTCGTGACATCCAGAGGATCGGTCGGATCGTGCTTGACCACGCGTGTGGTATTGAAATGCAGCACACCATCCACCAGCGTAAAGAATACCAGCACGTTCTCGCGCGGATTCTTTATCTTCCCCTCCGCCTGGAATTTCTTATACATTTCCTGCATGTACTGACGGTTTGCATTGAATTGTTCAATATCCACATTCCCGATGCGGAAGCAGAGCGTCATCGGCTGGCAAAGGCCGTCTTCCCTGCCCAGATGGAACGGGCAGCCAGCCTGCATGGCAAGATCCGCATCGCCTGTGGAATCAATGAAATAACGCGCTTTGAACGTAAGCACGCCCGCTTTCGTGGCGCATTTGACGCTGGTGATGGTCTCACCGTCCTTCTCAACACCTGCCAGGAAAGCATGGTAAAGGGGCTGTATCCCTTCCCTGGTCACGAGCCTGTCAAGGGCGACCTTCAGGTATTCTTCATGGATGTTCTCGTTCCCTTCTCCTTTATAGCCGCCGACTTCCTTCATGATCTGCCTAAGCTCCGTAAAAAAGCCGCGCGAAAGAAGGAATTTCTCACCGTCTACCTGGGTGGAATAAGGCATGAACGGATTGATGAGGCAAGTGCCTGCCGCGCCTCCTAAAAAGCCTGCTTTCTCAAGGATCAAGACATCCAGGCCTTTCCTCCGTGCCGCAACTGCCGCAGCAACGCCTGTCATACCGCCTCCGACCACGATAAGATCCCATTTTTTGTTTGTCAGCTGTTCAATGCTCATATTCTGTTACTCCCTTATATTCAGTTGTCTTTTAGCCCGCAGGGGCGGGCATGTCTCCCTTTCAGGAGGGACATGCCTGCCTCTGCGCATGCAGAAAACGGTGCCCGCAAAAGCGGGCACCGCAAGGAAACGATCAGTTGATCTCGTACCCGAAGATGGAGTTGTACGGAGAATAGCTCTCGCGTGCCATCTCAACGAGACCGGGGTTCGCATGATACCACTCGGTAGCGGCAGCCTCGAGCTCAACACCGCCGGAAGCTTCCCACTCAGCTACGAAATCGTCATAGCTGTCGATGGATTCGGTGCCGGCGATGACCTGCTTGAAGTAGTCGTTGCACAGAGTGTTCAGAGCGCCGTAGTACTCGGCATACTCCGGGAAGGAGGCGAAGGTAAGGGGCTTGCCTTCGAAGCCGTAGTAAGCAGCCTTGCTGTTGGCATCATAGAAAGCATCCCACTGGACCTGGGTCTTGTGGACGCGGGCCATCCAGGAGAACGGATGCACATACTGGTTGCGGCCGATCTGATACTTATCGCCGTTCTTCATATCGTCGTTGAAGATGGGCTGGATCGGGATCGGATAATGATTCTCATCAAAGTAGTAGTGAGTTCCCTCATAGCCGTCGTTGAACATCCAGTAGACATCTTCCTGCAGGCGGGAAGCGACTACATTGAGGAAGTACTCGGTACGCTCATCGGAAGCGGTAGCCGGTACGCACCAGACGTTGCTGACACCGTTGGAAACGGCGATGTGGCGCTTGCCGTTGGCATCCGCCAGAGGAACGATCTGATCGAAATAGGCATCCTCATCGCCGGATTCCCTCAGGGCGTTGACCCAGTTGAGGGGGCTCCAGTGAGCGGCATAGGTCATAACAGCTGCGCCGGTAGACATCTTGTTGTTGATGGTATCGCCGTTGTTCACAGGCCAGTCGATATCGATAAGGCCTTCGTTATAGACCTTGTTCATCCATACGAGGTATTCCTTCATGCCGGGGTTGCGCAGCCAGGATTTGATCTCGTCTGTCTCCTCGTCCACTACGAAATCATAGGAGAGGCCAAAGCCGGAAGCGATGACGGCTTCGACAGCAGATGAGCCGGTCAGCGGGATCAGGCCGGTCTTGTCCTTGATCTCAACAAGCAGATTATAGAAATCATCGATGGTCTCAACATCCGCTGAAATATCGTTTTCAGCGAATATATCCTCACGATAGCCAAGGCCGCCGGTGTAGACAGCATCGTCTACGTTCGGAATGCCGTAAACAGCACCATCTTCGGTCACATAATACCAGCCCTTTTCGGAGATGGCATCCTTGATATCCTGATGGTTCTCCAGCAGGCCGGAGATATCCTTCAGGGCCTTGGCATTCTTCATCTGCTGGAACAGGTTGGCGGTAAGCATGACAGCGTCATACTCCGTGCCGGAAGAGATCTCCAGCACCAGGGCCTTCTCATCGTTCCAGTTGCTGTACTCTACGGAAAGGCCGGTGGCCTCATAGAGCATTTTGGCAACGATGTCTTCGTTCATATCAAACGACTGAGCCTGAGCCAGCAGCTTGACAGTGGGCTGTTCACCTTCCGCGGCGGCAGCACCCATCACACCAAGAGACGCGATGACAAGCGCGGCAGCGATAAGAAGGGAAAGAACACGCTTCTTCATTTGGGTTTCCTCCTTTGTTATTTATTCCGAACCGCCGTAAGCGGACGAAACCTTTATGACATCAGCCCTTTACGGAGCCGACGCGCAGGCCCTTCACAAAGTACTTCTGCAGGAAGGGGTATACGCACATGATGGGAACACAGGTCAGCATGATGGTAGCCGAGCGGATGGATTCGGTATTGAGCGCCGCGTCCTCCAGGGCTTCCATCGTCTTGGGATTACCGGCGTTGTCCACATGCTGTGTTTCCACGACCAGCTCATACAGATAGAGCTGCAAAGGTTTGTATTCGGGCTTCTGGATGTAGATAAGACCGGTCATGTAGTTATCCCAGTAACCGACCGCGTAGAAAAGGCCAATGGTGGCGATCGCCGGGAGCGACATGGGCAGCACGATGGAGATGAGCGTCCTGAGACTGCCCGCCCCGTCAAGCTGCGCGGATTCCTCCAGGGCCTCCGGTATCTCCTCAAAGAAATTCTTCAGAAGGATCATATTGTAGATGCCCAGCATCCCGGGTATGATCAGCACCTTCATGGTATTTACGAAGCCGATGGCCTTCATAAGGATGTAGCTGGGTACCATGCCGCCCGAGAACAGCATGCAGAACACGAACAGGAACACGAAAAACTTCCTGCCGTACAGCCAGGTCTTTGACAGCGGATATGCCGTGAGGCAGGTGATGATCATAGCGCCCGCGGTACCCAGTATCGTAACGATAACGGATACCTTGAGTGAAGACCAGAACTGGCTCTCTCTAAGCACATATTTATAGGTGCCGGTCTGGAAATCGACCGGCCAGAACCACACGTTGCCCGTCAGGACTGCAGTCTCACCCGAAAAAGATTTGCTTGCCATCTGCAGGAAGGGCAGGAGCATCATGAGCCCTATCACGATCAGGATAAAGGTATTGACAAATTCAAATACGCGTTCACCCGCGGTAAGCCCGAAAGCCGCACCTTTTCTCTTGTTTGCCATTTGCGCTTCCCTCCTTACCAGATGCTCTTCTCTGTCCATCTGCGGCTGAGATAGTTCCCGCCGAACATGAGGATCAGATTGATCAGGGAATTGAACAAGCCAACGATGGTGCCCTGGCTCCAGTTCATCTTGCCAAGGCCTTCACGGAACACATAGGTGCCGATGATATCACCCGACTTGTAAACAGTCGAGTTATACATGACCTGTATCTGCGCAAAGCCCGCGTCCATGATGCCGCCAAGCCTCAGTATCAGCATCATGACAACCGTGCCCGCGATGCCAGGCAGCGTAACGTACCAGATCTGCTGGAAACGGTTTGCCCTGTCGATGCGGGCGGCTTCGTACAGAGCGGGATCGATGCCGGTGATAGCCGCCAGGTAAACGATCGTGCCCCAGCCGGATTCCTTCCATATACTCGAAAGCAGCAGCACCCAGCGGAACCATTTATTATCCATGAAGAATTTCTGCGTGGTGCCGCCCATGGAAACAATGATCTTATTGACGATGCCGCTTGTGCCGAGCAGGTTCATGAACAGCGCGCCTACCACGACCCAGCTGATAAAGTGCGGCAGATACATGACCGTCTGCAGGACCCTCTTTGTGCCTGTCCTGCGGACTTCGTTGATCATGAGCGCCAGTATGACCGGTATCGGGAAGCCGATGACCACCTTCATGGCGCTTATGATGAACGTGTTTGTGATAGCCTGTTTGAATTTGCTTTGGATCCAGAGTTTATTCCAGAATTTGAGGCCCACCCAAGGGCTGACGCTTATGGCATCGATCGGATTTGCCCCCGCAAAGATATTATAATCCTTAAAACCGATGACCACGCCGTACATAGGGAGATAATGAAAGACCAGTATCATCAAAAGACCCGGTATGAGCAGCACATAAAGCGGCAGGCTGCGCCTGAGGCGGTACCTGGCCTGCCTTCTGTCGCTCCGCTTTGCCGAAAGCTTTGCTTCTTTCAGCGTCATCGTTCTTCTTTCAACGGTCATAAGGGCACCCCTTTCCGTTAACAAACTTATTTTATCGCATATCTCGTCAGCAATCAAGACATAAGACAGTTTTTTTCCTGAAGGATACCGTACCGGGTGACCCGTGGGCAGCGGCTGTGATATAATGGATCCTGATCAAACGGAACGGAGGCTTGGTTATATGTTCAAAAAAGAATTTTCGGCGGATGTCGTCATATCAGGTGCCGGTACAGCCGGTTCCGCCGCGGCGATCGCGGCAGCGGACCAGGGGCTGAGCGTGCTGCTCATCGAGCAGTTCGGCGCTGCCGGCGGATCAGGTTCCATAGGTCTTGTGACCCCTATCATGTCTTCCCATATCAAAGGAAACCCTCAGTGCTCTTATGTCGCCGAGGAGATCAACGCCCGCATGGAGGCGCTCGGTGCCGGGACAGGCGCCAGCTTTTTTGACCCGGGCATGCTCCCCTTTGTGCTCGAAAAAATGCTGATCGAGCGCTGTGTAAAGATACTCTTCCACACGACAGTCACGGATGTGGTCATGGACGGCAGGAGGATAGACCACCTGGTGCTCGCCGGCAAGAGCGGCAAAATGAAAGCATCCGGAAAGTATTACATCGACTGCACCGGTGACAGCGATCTTTCCGTCCTGGCCGGCTTCCCGACGCTGCACGGCGATGAGACCACAGGCAAGAACCAGCCCGTTTCCCTCCGTTACCTTGTAGGCGGCATCAATGTTCAGGCCTTCCGGAAATTCCTGTACGATATCGGTATCAAGATCGATGCCCCGTATATCTCTGGCTCCGTCTGCAAGGCGAAGAATTCCTCCGGTCCCCTTGACGATATCTTCATGAAAGCAATCAATGCCGGTGATCTCGTCTATGAGGATGCCGTCTATTGGCAGTTCTTCTCAGTACCCGGACGCAGCGATACCATCGCCTTCAATTGCCCGGAATACTTCGATATCCATGACGCAGATGATACCGAGAGCCTCACGTTCGTTCAGCTCGACGGCAAGCAGTCCATCCTGCGCCAGCTGCTCTTCTACCGCAAATACCTGCCCGGCTTTGAAAAGAGCTATATCAGCAGTGTTTCCGGCTTTGTGGGCATACGCGAATCGCGCCGCGCAGTGACGGATTATATCATGACTGTAGAAGATATCGTTTCCCACAGAAAGTTCCCGGATGCCATCTGCCAATCCAATTACCCGGTGGATGTACACGGCCGCAAATTGAACCTGAAGCAGCTGACAAGCACCGATCCGAACGAAAAGCCGTACTACGAGCTGCCCCTGGGCTGCCTGATCGTAAAGGATGCAGATAACCTGCTTGCAGCCGGACGCAATCTCGGCTCGGAATTTGCCGCTCAGTCCTCCATCCGCGTGATACATACCTGCCGCGCCATGGGCGAAGCTGCCGGCATCGCCTGCGCCTTTGCGGAAAAGACGGGCTCTCTGCGCAGCGTAGACGGCGCTCTCGTGCGGGAAGAGATGCGCAAGCGCGGTGCAAGGTTCGTCTGCGACGTACAATGATAAACAGTTCCGATAAGAAAGAGCCCCGGCGGGCTCTTTTCTTATCGGGGTCTATGGTTTTCCGATCATCCTTTCCGGCCTGACGATCTCATCAAAGCGCTCCGGTGTAAGAAAGCCGAGCTCTTTGCAGGCATCGCGAAGCGTGATGCCCTTTTCATGCGCTCTCTTCGCAACGAGAGCCGCCTTCTCATATCCTATTACCGGGTTCAGCGCCGTCACCAGCATGAGGGATCCCGACAGGTTTTCGGCTATCCTCTCATACACAGGCGTGATGCCGGATACGCAGCGGCGGGAGAAGGACACCATCACATCCGCGAGCAAACGAGCAGACTGCAGGAAATCGCAGATCAGCACCGGCATGAACACATTCAGCTCGAAATTGCCTTGGGAAGCGGCAAAGCCTATCGCCGCGTCATTCCCCATCACCTGTACGGCGACCATGGTGACCGCCTCGCACTGGGTGGGATTCACTTTCCCGGGCATGATGGAAGATCCCGGTTCATTTTCCGGTATGCGTATTTCCCCTATGCCGCAGCGCGGGCCTGAGGACAGCCAGCGGATATCATTTGCGATCTTCATGAGATCTGCCGCCAGGGCCTTCATGGCGCCGTGCGCGAAGACAAAGCTGTCCTTCGCCGTGAGAGCATGAAATTTGTTTCCCGCTGTTACAAACCTTTTCCCGGAAACCGCAGATATCTCCTCTGCCGCCAGCACGTCAAAGCCCTCCGGCGCATTGAGGCCCGTGCCGACAGCCGTACCGCCAAGCGCGAGCTCCCTCAGGGGACCGAGGGCAGATACGATCATCCCCCGCGCAGTCTTCAGCATGGAATACCAGCCGCTCATCTCCTGGCCGAGCGTCAGCGGCACGGCATCCTGCAGGTGTGTGCGGCCTATCTTGATCACATTCTTATACTTTTCAGACAGCGCCTCTATGGCGAACGTCAATTCATCCAAAGCGGGCAGCACCCTGTCTTCGACAATGGCGACAGCCGCTATGTTCATCGCCGATGGGAAGGTATCGTTTGAGGATTGAGATCGGTTCACATCGTCATTCGGATGTATCACAAGCCCCGAGATCTCCCCGGCTCTGCGGGCTATCACCTCGTTCACATTCATATTGGTGTGGGTGCCGCTGCCCGTCTGCCATACGGAGAGCGGGAATTCCTGTGACAGCCCGCCAGCAAGTATCTCATCGCAAACCCGGGCGATAGCATCCGCCTTCTCCGACGGCAGTACACCGAGTTTCCTATTGGCGAGAGCTGCCCCTTTTTTCAGGCAGGCAAATGCCAGGATCACCTCTCGCGGCATCTTTTCCGTGCCGATAGGAAAGTTTTCAAGCGAGCGCTGCGTCTGCGCACCGTAATATCTTTCCTGAGGGACGCGCACTTCACCCATCGTATCATGTTCTATCCTGTGATCCATTCCCTTACCTCCCGCAGATCAGGCTGTTATCCATTCTACCATATTTCGCAAGGCTGCGCACGGTTTCACAGTATCTTGCTTTCCGGGCTCTGACAAACCGTCATATAATATCCGGGCCGGGGTTCGCACAATCCCGGACAAGATCACATTCTTTCGGAGGCACGCAATGCTGTACCTGCTGCTCGCGATACTTTCCAGCTGTCTGATATCCATAGTCATGCGTCTGAGTGAAAGGCACGGCAAAAACCGGCTTTCCATGCTGCTGTTCAATTACATACTGTGCACGGCGCTTTCCGCATCGCTTGCCGGATTCGGGAGTGTTCCCAGGGAAGGCCTGGGCATCACGCTCGGCATGGGTACGATCAACGGCGTACTGTACCTCACATGCTTTATGCTGCTGCAATGGAATATCGGCCGATCCGGCGTCGTTCTCGCCTCCACTTTTTCAAAGCTGGGTGTGATCGTTCCTACTCTCATGGCAGTGCTCGTATTCGGCGAGCAGCCCGGGATAGCCCAGATCACAGGCCTGGCACTGACAATAGCGGCTATACTTCTCATGAATTACACCAAACAGGATGCAGCGAAGATAAACGGTTTATGGGGTCTTGTGCTGCTGATGCTGCTGGGCGGCATGGCCGACGGAATGAGCAAGATATTCGAACGGACAGGGTATATTCAGCAGAGCGGTATCTTTCTGTTCGTTACATTCACCGTTGCCCTCATACTGTGCGCCGCGCTCGCAGCCGCAAGGCACGAAAGGATCACAAGATACGATGTTCTGGACGGCATCCTGCTGGGTATACCCAACTATTTCAGCACGAGATTCCTTCTCCGCTCCCTCTCCGATGTCCCGGCTGTCATCGCATACCCATCCTTCAGCGTAGGCGTCATCGCGGCTGTCGCCGTCATCGGCGTGGCAGTATTCCGCGAAAGGTTCACCAAAACGCAGTGGATCGCCATGGCCGCCATCGCCGCTGCGCTTGTGCTGATGAACATCTGAAAAAAGAAAATAACCAGCGGCCGCTTGTTCCCTCTGCCAGTTTTTATTATTACACTTATCAAGCACTACGCTTAACCTTATCTCTGTAGATGCATATCTGCTGCATTTTTCCCCGATCATTAGGAGGTAATGATGCCCATGAAAAGCGGATGGCAAAACGAGTATATAGCAAACACTGAAATAAAAGAGCTTGCAGCCCGCCTTGATCAGAATGATTATGATACCTGTGTTGAAGAGATAGAGCAGCTTGCAAAAAACAAGGATTGGTCAATCAGGCAGGAACTTGCAATCATTTTAAATGATCACATCAATGATCACTCCATAGAAATACTGAAAAAGCTGGCATGTGATCACTCTTATATCGTACAGGTAGAAGCGATCGATACATTACAAAGTATAGCTGATCCTGATGTAGAGAAGATTATACGTCAGTGCATGAATTCCTTTCATCCTCTTGTAAGGGGTTATGCCTACCGATATCTCTGTTTTAATTGCGATGATGAAAAAGAATTGATAAAGGAATTCAACACTATTGAGGAAAAGAATACATGGGCACGTATATTCCTATATATCGGAATGGCCCAGATCGGGGATTCCGACAAACTTCTCAAGCTTACAAGAATGTACCGCAGATGCTATTATCTGAATCAATGTGCCATAGTGAACGGCCTGGCAGATATCTATAGTGATCTATCGAAAGCAAGCAGGACCGTCGTCAAGCAATTTGTTGCATTGCATTATGTTGAAGAACGTCCGCAATCTGTCGATTATGCATTCAATCAATTAGCAAGAAAATGCCGTATGCAAAAGAAATAGTACACTCTTATAAAAACTCGGTATTCGGAATTGCGCAAAGATTCCCGAATTACTCGTCTGGGATAATAAGCAGTATCAATTACAGTACAATCAGAACAGCAAAGCAGCCAAACGAATCAGTTAAACTCGTATAGATTGAAAAGACCCGGCAGGTATCTGCCGGGTCCACTTTGACTTTATTCAAAAGCTTTTGCCGCTGTCATGCCCGCGGCGATAGCTGCGCGGTTGACCGGGATGAACTTCTCTTTGGAGGCACCCAGCTTGTGGCGCAGGGCCTCTACCAGCACATCTTCCGTAAACATGCCGGTTGCGCCTATGAAAGCGCCGAGCATCGCCATATTGGCGGTACGGGCATTGCCGACTTCCTTCGCGATATCGTTGCAGGGTACTGCGATGGCGCGGATATCCGAACGGGAGGGCTTTTCCTCGATCAGGGACGAATTGTACAGGAGCAGTCCTCCGGGCACCAGAGATCTTTCAAACAGCTTCATGGAGGGATAATTCATCGCGATGACAACGGTAGCTTCCTCAACCTTAGGCGAACCGACCGCCTCATCCGATATGACCACATGGCAGTTGGCGCTGCCGCCGCGCATTTCGGGGCCATAGGAAGGAAGCCACGATACTTCCTTTTCCATCAGCATGCCGGAGTACGCGAGCAATTGGCCGATCAGGAGCACGCCCTGTCCGCCGAAGCCGGCGATAATGAGTTGTTCCGTCATGTTCAGACCTCCTTATATACGCCCAGCGGATAGTACGGTATCATGTTCTCTTCCAGCCATTTGAGCGCTTCCATAGGCGTCATGCCCCAGTTGGTGGAACACGTAGAGAGCACCTCTACCAGGGAGAAGCCCTTTCCCTCCACCTGGTTGCGGAAAGCCTTTTTGATCGCTTTCCCGGCTGCTATGATGTGCTTGACATCGTGCACGGATACGCGTTCGATATAGGCAGGGCCCGTCAGTGAGGAGAGCATCTCGCTCACCCGGATGGGGTTGCCGTTTCTCTCCACACTGCGGCCAAGAGGCGATGTCGTCGTCTTCTGGCCGATCAAAGATGTGGGAGCCATCTGACCGCCCGTCATGCCGTAGATGGCATTGTTGACGAATATGACGGTGATGTTCTCTCCGCGGGCTGCCGCGTGTACGATCTCCGCCGCGCCGATAGAAGCCAGGTCTCCGTCACCCTGATAGGTGAATACGATGTTTCCGGGGTTTGCACGCTTGGCACCGGTCGCTACGGCCGGGGCACGCCCGTGCGCGGCCTGCAGCATATCCACATTGAAATAGTTATAGGCAAATACGGCGCAGCCTACCGGCGCGATGCCGATGGTATGGTCCGCTATGCCCAGCTCGTCGATCGCCTCCGCGACCAGCCGATGGATGATACCGTGTGTACAGCCGGGGCAGTAGGAAGCGAGCGGCAGTATCAGGGAATCCGGTTTCTTGTATTCCGCCATATCACAGCCCCTCCTTTATCTTGAGGATACGGTCATAGATCTCGCTTACGCCCGGGATCATGCCGCCGGTGCGGCCGAAGAATTCCACGGGGCGGCATCCGTTCACAGCCAGGCGAACATCATCCACCATCTGGCCCAGGCTCATTTCGACAGTCAGGAATGCCTTGCAGCGCTGCGCAGCGGCGGCGATCTCCTTCTCCGGGAAAGGCCATACGGTGATCGGGCGGATCAGTCCGGCCTTTATGCCCTGCTCCCTCGCCTTGCGCACGGCCGTCAGCGCGATGCGCGCCGTCGTTCCGTAGGCGACTACTATGATATCGGCATCCTCTGCCATTTCCTCCTTGGCCATGACCTCCCTTTCCTTCATGGCATCGTATTTGGCCTGAAGGTCCAGGTTATGCTGCTCGCAGCGGTCCGGTTCGATATAGAGAGAATTGATGATATTCCTCTCGCGGCCGCAGCCGGGGTGATACCCGGTGGCTGCCCAGGTTTTTTCCCCTAAATCATCCGGTTTTTTGTATTCCGGCATAGAAACCGGCTCCATCATCTGGCCGATGCAGCCATCCCCGAGTATCATGACGGGGTTGCGATAACGGTCCGCGCTGTCAAAGGCCTTCTGCGTCAGCTCTACTGCCTCCTGTATAGATGCGGGAGCATAGACGATCATACGGTAATCACCGTGCCCGCCGCCGCGCGTCGCCTGGTAATAATCCGACTGGGCCGGCTGTATGGACCCGAGACCAGGACCGCCGCGCACCATGTTCACGATCACGCAGGGCAGTTCCGCGCCTACGATATAACTGATGCCCTCCTGCTTCAGGGATATCCCGGGGCTGGAAGAGGATGTCATGACGCGCGCCCCTGTGGAGGCCGCGCCGAACACCATATTGATAGCGGAAACTTCACTCTCCGCCTGCAGAAACGCACCGCCCACTTCGGGAAGCCTTGCGCTCATGTATTCCGGGATCTCGTTCTGGGGCGTGATGGGATAGCCGAAGAAATACCGGCAGCCTGCCTGCACAGCCGCCTCGGCGATCGCCTCATTGCCTTTCATCATCTGTCTCATTTTTCGTCCACCACCTCTATCGCGCAGTCAGGGCACATGCGGTAGCAGAAGCCGCAGCCGATACACTTTTCGATATCGGTGCACTCCGCCACAGGGTAGCCCTTTGCGTTGAGCTTGTTCGACAGCGCGAGGATCTGCTTGGGACACGCGCTGACGCACAGGCCGCAGCCCTTGCAAAGCTGCGAATTGAATTTCACCTTTGCCATGTTGCCCACTCCCTTTATCCGAAATGGATAAAATAGTCGATCACGAACCTTCTGCACCACCCTTGTAAGCGGCGGAAGGATTTGTATTATTATAATGCCGGAGTGTTAAGGATGAATATCATTGAGAAACAGAAATACAGACGAAAATCCGGGATCTTATACACTGCACGATAAGGAGATTTTTTCTTCACACCGTTAGGTGTCAGATCAAAATTATTCACCTAAGCTGTATATATAGATATTCAGGATCAGACAAACCATCGTTACACTTCCGAAGCCAACAGGACACAAGGATCCGTCCTGCTGACTTCGAGAAGAACCGCAGTAACCGTATGGCCCAAAGGAACCATCGGGAAGCAGCGGTTTAGACAAACAGCCCTGAAAGCAGCTTATGCCTGTCAGAAATTTTTCTGTACCCATATAGACAGGTGAAAAAGAAATTCTGCTTCGGTTACAGCCGCATCTTCACGATATCCGTCCGGCAGAGCGGGCTTCCCTCAGCGGGGCCGCCGGCACAGTAGGACAGGAGCATATATCCATCCTCTGTGAAGAATATCGCCGGGTAACAGTAGCCATGATCCTCCTCCGAAGCAATGTAGTCGATATCGGACCATGTAATGCCCTCATCCCTGCTTTCGGCATGTGCAAGCGGCGTCCTTCCCCATGAAACGCCGGAAAGCTTGCGGCCGTTGTATACGGGGACCGGGTTCCATATGGCGTGCAGGAAGCCCGTATGCGGATCCCGTGCGATCTTCATAGGGCTGTTGGGAGAGGTAAAGCGCGTAGGCTGTGCCTCGGTCCAGTGTTCCCCGTCATCCATGGAATAAAAACCGTACTGGAACATCATATCCGTCCTGGCATAGCCCCAGAGTGTCCCGTTGGCGAGCTCTATGATGCCCGGTTCCTGAAGGCCGGTCCTGGTCCCGGTAAAGGGCGGGTAAATCCTGTCGTCGCTTTCCCGCCAGGTGAAGCCGTCATCATCCGAAAGGAGGAAGAGATCCGCCGCCCTGCCGTCAAAATACCTGCCGGACGAAGCCGAATAGCCGCCTGCGTGCAGCGCCAGCGGCAATATGATCCGCCCGCTTGAAAGCCTTACGGCGCGGTCGTTGTTAATGATATAATAGCCGGGCCTATCCTTCATGGTGCACTCAGTATGGCTTTGAAATGTCTTTCCCTCGTCATATGAGCGGGCAAGCAGTATCCGGTTGATCTCAGGTGTCTCCTTGGCGAGATAAAATACGCCCAAGGCGTCATCCCGCATGCGCATGAGGGATACGCTCATGATATTGGCAACTCCACGGGAAGCCGCCGTCATCAGCACCTGTGCATCGCTCCAGGTTTCTCCTTCGTCGTACGAGCGAACGCATACCAGGTCGCACGGCGCGTCATCCTCACCGCTCGAGACAAAGCGGCTGTACACAAACAGGATGCCTCCATCCCGAAGGCGCAAAAACGCGCCTTCGCTGTGCCTTGTATAGACTCCATCCGGTATAAAGGCTGCCGTTAGTTTCTTTTCCATACGTTTCGCTTGTCCCGTCTCCGCAGGACCGCCCCTCCCCTCCATGTATCATTTTTCGTATTTCAATCCGTGCACACCCAGGCCGTCCTCATAATAAATGGTCTTGCTTTCTTCATCCAATGAGACAAAAACCGAGTCCAGAAAGCATGCAAACTTTTCGCTGTCCGCCGGCAGCTCCGTCTGTGAAAAATTCAGCCAGAATCCCGGCACCATCGCCGCCGTAAGGTCATCGGTGGGAACGCCATAGGCATTCCGTGCCCTTTCGGAATTCATGAAATACGTCAGGTTCAGCGGTTCGCCCTCTTCATGCAGAGCCCATGTAGGATCGATATGATACCCTTCCCCATCCAGGATCACATAGGTCCAGGCGTGCTGTATCCCGTTGAAGCACCCTATGCTCAGGGCATCAACGCCCGCCTGGAGTAAAAGATAGACATATACGCCGCTGAGATTCTCACAAATACCCAGTCTGTGCATGAAGGTAGAGTAGGTAAAACCTTCATGATCGAAAGTATCATATTCATATGTATACGTGGATTCCATGTAGGCATACAGTTTCAGGCACTTTTCGAAATCGGTATCATCGTCTTCCAGCACGCTGTTCAGGATCTCTTCGACCAGTGTCTCAAATCCGGCCTGCCTTTCGACAAATTCTTCCGCCGGGATGTCGTAGCAGATCCTGCCTGTTCCGTTTTCAAAGGATTCCGAACCGCTGCTGCCCTCTTTGCTGACCACCATGCAGGCTGCGGGAAACATGTGGGCAAGGGTTACGCTGTCCATGCACCAGTCATATGTTTCCCTGTCGGCACATTCAAATGTATCCCTGCCCTCCCTGAGCGCGTCACACAGGTTATACAGGGAATCCATCCGCTCTTCCGTATAAAACCGTGAAAGGATCCCGGAATGCAGATGAGGGTTGAATGAATACGTGCCAAAGACAAACTCTCCGGGATACGAAGAAGACCGACCGCTGCCATCCTGTGACCCTTCTTCCTTACCGCTTCCGATCGTTTCCGCGGAAGAGACAACGGGCTCTTCTCTTGAACCGGCAGCCGGGTCATCAGCTGCCGCTCCGCAGGCGGAAAACAGAAGGACGATGACCAACACCATACTCACAGTTGTCTGCCTGATCTTCATATCATGCTTCCTTTCCGGATACGAACAGCGCCCAAAGAGGATTCCGTATCGTCCGAGGGTTCCTGTCCTTCGGGAGCACCCGGCTGCCCTTCCGCTCCCCCGCCAGGATCACCTTCACGGCCCGGACCCTGCGGTCCTCTGAAGCCTTCATTTCGCCCTCCGGGACCTTCCGGCATGCCGGGCCTCCCGCCAAAGCCTCCGGGTCCCCACATGCCGCCCATTCCGTATGATTCCCCCGAAATAAGGGAAGTCAGGGTGATCTCGGAAACATCGCCGTCGACAGTTATGGTATAAGTTCCGCCGAGTTCCAGTTCCGGGCAGGAAAATACCAGTGAGGAAGCGCTCTTGGCCGCAGTATGCGTAAAAAGTACATTGCCGGAAGAGTCGCTGATGGTGATCGTGCTGCCGGCACGTATTGCCGCATCCGTCAGGAAGGCGCACTGGGTGGAAGAGTCGCCGAAATTGACGGCCATGCCCCTTCCGCCGATGGCAAATACGGTACCGCCGGTTATCGTGGAATAGGTACCGTAATCCAGGGCGCCGTTTCCATTGTCGCTGGGGCCGTCCACAACGACCGTACCGCCATTCACCACAAGCGTACCGTTGCTGTCAAGACCGTCGCCGGCGCTGAGCACATAGATATCCCCGCCGTTGATGGTGAAATTGGTATCCGGGTTTCCGGCAAACCTCCCCCGCTCATCGCCGCCGTTCGCGTTCAGGCCGTCGTCATCCGCTTTGACGCGGATCACACCGCCGTCGATCGTAATTCTGACTGCCTCAATTCCCTCATAGGATTCCGTTATCCCTATCGTACCGGATGTGACGGTTATCGATTCATCGCCGTGGATCCCGTCATCTCCGGCAGATATAGTGACGTCAGCGCCTGATACCTGCACACTTGCCGCATGGATGCCGTCATCCCTGGAATCGACAGAGATCGTGCCGCCATTGATGACGATCGACCTCTCCGCCTTGATCCCCTTGGCGCTGCCTGCGGATTCGGAAGACATATCCCAGCCGCGGGCACCGCGCTGTCCCCACATGCCGGAAGAGGAGCGCACCTTTTCCGCCGCGGCGCTGCCGCCTCCCGTGACAAGCATTACCGTACCGCCGGATATCCTGACGGAAGCTTCGGCTTCCATACCGTCCTGTCCGGCTTCAACAGCTATCTCACCGCCTTCTACGGTGATATCACCTTTTCCATCTTTCGCATTCCTGGTGGCGATCCCGTTCCCGGCGCAGGTCACGGAAACGCTGCCGGCGGAGACCTGAACGGAGTCATTGCCGCGGATACCGTTATTCACGGCAAAAACGTATACGGTACCCCCGTTTATCCTGATATCATCGCCGCTTTGTATGCCGTTGTTGAGATAACCGTATACGTATAATGTCCCCTTTCCTTTTATGGTAAGATCATCCTTGGACTGAAGGGCGGCACCGCTCGCCTCGTCATCCGCCGAGGCATCAAGGATGCTCCCGGGAACGGGCACGCCGCTTGTCAGGGTGTTTACGGTACCTTCCTGCAAGTCCAGCTTCACCTTATCCGCACTTTCGATGAACAGAGCCGCACCGGAAGGGTTGGTAACGGCTGCACCATCCAGTTCCAGTTCGATCCCGGCGTCCTTCCCGGCGCTCACGATGATCTGCCCGCTGGTAAGGCTGCCGGTGATCACATAGGTACCGGCCTGCGAGATGGAAAGGGTATTTCCATCGGCAGAAGCGCCTGCTCCCTCTATCCGTATATCACCATCCAAGAGAGTGATCCTCGTCCTCTCTTTTGCTTCCGCTCGGGCAGCCATACCGAAGCCTGCTGCCATCAGGCAAAGGGCGGCCGTCAGGGCCGCAGCCTTTGTGATAAGGATCGCATTTCTCTTCTTTTTCATATCTTTTCTCCTATTAGCCTTTGTTTGCCGTATTTCAGATCAGTGCATAAAACGCCTGCGCAGATCATTATGCACAGAAGGGATAAAGGATGCGACGAACAGAAACAATCCCAGAAGTCCGTATACCCCGGCCGTGTACAACGACCACAGGAACATGGGCGTACCGAATGTGATATGCTCAAACATCTCGATCAGCATGGTAAAGCCCCCGAAGACCATAAGGTATATCCCTATCATGCGAAGTCTGCCCTTGCCGCGATAGATTACAAGCCCGATGCCGCCGAGTGTCAGAAGGAACACCAGACCCGTCACGGGAAAAGCGAAGGAAAGGAACCAGCGCCCATGCACATATGCATTCACATATACGAGAAACCCTTCTATAGCTGCAAAATCAAGCGGCACGAACACCCAGAGACAGTATTTGGGAAACCAGAAGGGAAGAACCGCTACGATGTAAAGAAGCGCTGTCCCGAGCATCGCAAGGCCTGACCAGTACACCCTTTCGTAGAGATTCAGGCATATGACGAGACAAGCCAGGGCCGCTGCCGCCATCAGCGCCGTGGCGAGCGCAAGGCCGAAGTACCTTGCCGCCCTGTTCTTTTCCGGATACAAGCCGGCATTGTAATGCCCCTCCGAAGCCTCCCCGCCCGGATTCCAGACAGGCGTCGCGCACAGGGGACATCTCACAACTCCCGATTCAAGTTTTACGCCGCACTTAACGCAGTACATATTAACCAGCCCCCTTATCCCTATCCCTGTCTGTCGGTATCATTGCTCTCGATCGAAACAGGAATACCCATTTCAACGAGCATAGAGAAGAACCTGCGCTCAAGTTCCGTCTCCCGGATATTCCGGATCATATTGATATAGGTGTTCCCTCCGTAGGACAACACGGAACAGTTGTTGGGATAGGTATATTGTACCCCTATAATGAAATCGAAGCGTTCCACAAAAGGCATCAGTTCTTCCGGCATATCCACCCTGCCGAGGTTTGAGATATTGATGCAGCCCTTGTTCTCCCCCACGTTCCGGTATACCGTACGCATAACGATATTCTTCAGGATCAGCGGCGCAAGCCGCATCAGTTTGTTCTTCGCGGGGAGCACATTCGCCGCGATGCGCGCCGCCATCTTCTCCGGTACGGCCTCGAGGGCTGTCTGCCGGTCATACTCCCTGCAGATCTCTTCCACGGTATAATCCTTCAGCCGCGGATCCACGCCGATATTGAGCACTAAAGCAAAGTTGCGCAGAGTATACACGGAAAAGAGCCTGCGCAGGTTGACCGGCACAGTGATCTTGACAGGCCTGCGCCGCCTTTCGGGCACGCGTACCGCCTGCATATCCATGATGCAGCGCGTCATGACCGCGCAGAGAAAGCCGTTTACCGTCGTCCCCAGCCGGTGCGCCTCCTGGAGCAGCCTGTCTGTGGGCAAAATACCCGTGATCAGATGGCGGAAACCGGTTGCATCGTATGTGCCCGAAAGGCGGTATGCGGTCTCCTCCCTGCGGGGCATGGCGTATTTGCCGCTGCATTTGACGAAGGCATCTTCCGTTTCTTCTGCGGAAGGTTTTTCGCGCACCGTCAGAACACCTTTTCCGGAGGCAAGTTCAAAGCTGTCTACCAGTTCCAGATAGCGGGCGGCAAGCGCTTTGATGAAGGCCATGCCTCCCGTCCCGTCTGTGATCACATGGAAGAACTCCGCCGCAATACGTCTTTTGTAGTAAAACACGCGAAAGCAGCAGGTGCGCTGTTCCCGGGTACCCATGTGCGTCAGCGGATATGCGTAATCTTCCCTTACGCGCGGCGGACGCTTGACCTCCACCAGTGTATACCAGAAAAGTCCTGTTCCGAGCCGCACATATATCGTGGGGAACCTGCCCATGAGTTCATCCACAGCCTTCTGGAGAACAACAGGATCGATCTCCTGTGAAAGCTGCACCGATACCCGGAAGGTATTGACCCACCGGAAACTGCGGATCGCGGGAAATATGAGAGCGGCATTATCGAGCCGCATCCATTTTCTCAGTTTTTTATCTTCTTTTATATTGCCTGCCATAGATCACAGATGTTCCTTCATGAATGAAATGAGCGTTTCCCTGTCCTGTCCGTGCCTCTGGAAGCCATAGAACAGGTACGCGTGCCACATTTCCGGCGCGATGACAAGGCTGCTCCGTGTGCCCGAAGCCATAAGCTTTTCATGCATGCGGACAGCATCGTCCATCATGATCTCATTCCCGCCTGCGAACAGGAGCGCATCCGGCATGCTTCCCGCACCCGCAAAAAGCGGCGAGACCAGAGGATCAGACGGATCATCGCAATACGCCTCTGCGAAGCGGCAAAGCTTCGTCTTTGTCATAGACGGATCCCTGTCCCTGTTTGTTTCATAGGAATCGCCGGACTGGGTAAGATCGAGCCACGGAGAGATCCCGACAATCCCGGACGGAAGAGGCAGCCCCAGTTCCTCCAGTTTCAGCACAAGGCTGAAAGCCAGGCCCCCGCCGGCGGATTCCCCTATGACCACTATCCTTCCGGGGGAATACCTTTCCGAAAGCCACCGGTACGCTTCCAGCGCGTCTTCCAAAGCTGCCGGGAAACGGTGTTCCGGCGCAAGCCGGTAAGCCGGGCACAGGACCGGCACTTTTATCTCGGAGCAAAGCACCTTTCCGTACCATTTCGCGTATTCCAGATCTCCTGAGCAGAAACCTCCCCCATGCAGGTACAGGATCGCGCCTTCCGCTTCGGTTCTTTCCGGCAGCAGCATAGCTGCGCTGAAGCAGTCGAAAATGATCGCATCCTCAGCAATGGGCGATCGGATGAGCTTTTGCATAAAACGGCCGAGCAGTTCCTGGGAAGCCCTCTCTTTTTCGAGCAGGCCCTGTTCGGAGTGCTCCGTCATCTTTTTCAGTCGCGCCCGCAGAAACGGTATCGCGCGATCCGGTATATAGAGCATATTTCCCTCCGGCATATCAGATCATACAGGCTTGTAAAGCACCTGCCAAAAGGCGTAAACCTTTTGGTTTATTTCCTCGTACGGGCGACGCGGTGGGCGATATTCTGCCACAAGTGCGGCAGGATCCCCAAATCTCTGTAATAGGATTGCGGCAGCGTCGGTACGCGGTCATAAAGCAATTGCAGGTATTCCAGGTCGTTCCCTTTCCGGTCCAGTATCTCCACCGTATAAGTCCTGGCAAGGCCCTTGCGTGATTCACTGATCGCCGTCACAAAGCCTCCGAGCGCGACAGGCTTATCTTCGCTGAGAACAGTGATCTCCGCAGGTGCGCCGATACCCGGCCCTTCCTCTCCATCCAGGAACACCGTCATGCTGTGCTCCGTCATCTGGGTCGTTATACCCTCATACTCTGCGTCACCGCTCTTAAGAGATATACTCTCTGCGTCACGCACCCTGACCACTTCGCCGTCGCTGTCCCTCCCATCCACAAGGAAAAGCGCCATAATGAGATAATACAGGTTGCGAACGATCCAGAACAGCAGCACAAGAAGGCCCAGCGCCTTCGTCGCCCGGATGAGGATGATCACCCGGATCGAGCCTGCCAGAGACAGGGCCGTCAGTACCAGGAACGG
>DBXA01000151.1:68096-69032 GCA_002309235.1 Christensenella sp. UBA1224
GGGATGAGCAGATGCGGCATGACGCTCGTCTCATAGATGCCGCTCCATTTGGCGGAGATCGTGTTCCTGCTGTTATACCTTAACGCCAGATCCTGCAGAAGGAACATGGGCAGCCAGTATACCAGAAGCTCTGCCCAGCTGCAGCGGAAGACCGGTATCGCGAATACGGAAAACAGGAGCGGAGAGAGTATGTAGATCAGATTCTTGATAGGAGAATACCAGTATACCACGCTGCTCCAGTAGCTGATCCTCTGCTGCGCCGAAAGACCTTTCCTCCGGAGGAGGCCAAGCTTGCGCGCCGTGACGATCACGCCCCGCGCCCAGCGTGTACGCTGCTGTATATGCTCCCGGAAGGTGTGAGGCGTTCTGCCGCTGGCCAAAGGCTCCGGCAATGCCAGGCTCACATAGCCCTTGGATTCTATCAGGACACCGGTAGCGAAATCTTCCGTTATGGAGCCCGTATAGAATCCCCCGATATCTTCCAGCGCCTTGCGGGAGAGTATCGTATTNNGAGCCGCCGTAGATCACGCTGTTGGTAGAAGTCCTCGCCGGCTCTATGGTGCGGTAGAAGAAATCCTGCTCATTTGGCGCTCTCTTTTCGGAATAGAGGGCATGCTGGAACACATCCGGGTCATAGAAGGATTGCGGTGTCTGCAAAAGGCCCAGATGCAGCCTTTCTTCTTCCGGTCGCTGCGCCTCGCGCCTTTCGGCATCCACGAAATACGGTATGGTCTTGAGGAGGAAACAGCTTCTCGGTATCATATCCGCGTCCAGCGTCACGATATAAGGCGCGCTTGTCAGTGAAAGAGCATGGTTGAGGTTGCCCGCCTTTGCTCCTTCATTGTCCGGACGGTCGAAATATCCTACGCCCATCTCTTCCGCCAGAGTGCGCATCTCCGCCCTGCGGTTGTCATCGCAGATCCAGATGTGCACTTT
>DBXA01000151.1:69088-76139 GCA_002309235.1 Christensenella sp. UBA1224
CCGGTTCATTATACGTGGCAATGAAAATATCGACATCCGGCCATGCATCCGCCGGTATTTCCGGCAGCGGATGATCGCGCAGGCCGAATAGATTCCGGTACAATACCAGTGATTCGGCAAAGCCCAGTACCTCGACGCACATTAGGAGCAGATTCCCCGCGACAGCAGCGGCTCCATCCTCAGTCGGTACAGAATACGCGATACGCCAGCCCAGATAGACCAGTGTAGACCACACGCTCAGGAGCAGCACCGCTCCCGAAAGCAGCCTGATTTTCTTTCTCTCAGCACCGACGATATCATCATACGTATTGCGCAAACCTTTTTGTCGATACCGGTAATACAAGCCCGCCAGCACACAGATGATCATTATCCCGGCGGCGATCCCGGCAAGCCCCGCCCACGATGCTGTGACGTTCAGACCCCGTTCCCCCACCGAATTGCGGATCCAGCTCATAAAAACCGCGCTTTTGTCCTTTTCCACAACAGGAGCAGGGGCGGAGATCCCGGCCGGATCTTTCCCCCGTATGGCTTCGCGTACCCAGAGACCGGAAACCGTCATATCATCATCGCGTATACCGGAGCGCGGGTCGAAACCCGGCCTGAAAAAAGCGGAAGATTCATCCTTATCCGACAAGCTCCAGACGGCATAGCCGATCTTATGGTCGTTCAGATAAGCAAACCATTTTGCGGCGCTTTCAAAGTCGATCCTCCCGTCTCCATCCGCCTCACAGATACCGCACTCACTGATAAACACCGGAAGTCCGGCATCCACTGCAGCGCTCAGCTCGCCCATAAGGTCGTCATGGTGCGCCGCCGCATAGAAGTGCAGCACGTACATGGCGTTGTCATAGGCAAGAGGTCTTAAGAGTGCGTCGCCCAGGTTCCTGTCGTATTCCGGCGTTCCCACCACAATGACAGCATTCGGGATATGTGAAGTGATAACAGGAATGATCTCATCGCAGTAAGCAAGCACATCCCCCCAGGATGTGGGCCCGTTTGGCTCATTGCAGATCTCAAAGAGCAGGTTTGGGCAGTCAGCGTATTCCGCAGCGATCAGGTCGAAAAACTCGGCCGCGCCTTCCAGGTTCTCATTGGGGTCCGCGTCCTCCAGGATATGCCAGTCCACCAGCACGTACATATCGGCAGCGATCGCGGCTTCTATCCCCTTACGCATCAAGGCCAGGTTTTCTTCCCTTTCACCGCCGCAGTATAAGGCGGAATACATCGCCAGGCGGACCAGATTGCAGTCCCATTCCTCCGAGATCTGCTTAAAAAGGTCCTCCCCCACGAATTGAGGATACCACGTCAGCCCGTGCGTGCTGACGCCGCGCAGCTGCACAACGCTGCCGGAACCATCTGCGAGCAAGCCGTTCTCAACATGCAGCCTGCCGCATACGGAAGGCCTGGAAGCTTCAGGAAGGTCTTCCGCAAAAGACGGTACCATCAGGCAAAACAGCAGCACGAACAGCACTGCCGCCAAAGACTGCATCGTTTTCCGCACGCCCTTCTCTATGCACTTCATAAAGACCCTCCTATGCATACCCGGAACTGCAGTTTACTGTAATTCCGACCGTGTGTTCTTCCATGCGATTATAGCATATTGCGCATCAGCCCTCAAGACAGCATACCGGGAAAGGGATCCATATCGAGCCGTTAAAATGAAATCGAAAATAGAAGCAAAGGACAGGAGCAATACGTCTTTTATGGATTCCTCATAAATACTTTGTTTATCGGAAAGAGAACCTATCGTTTACACCCAACTGCGCCTTAGGAGGTGAACTTCCGACACAAAAAGGAAATGTGAAAAAAGTCCCGATCAAAAGAGAAAAAAGTGCCTCAAATCTTTTATGAACGAAGAGAGCACTCTGTGTGATGCAGAGTGTTTATGGCGGAAACTTTGAAGAAATGGTACCAAACGCAGAAATAAGTTTTGAAGAAATGGAATAGCTACCTTGTAATTTTGAAGAAATGGTACTATAATTTATTTGTTATTTTGAAGAAACGGAACAATACTGTTTTGAGGAGATAATATGTTCAAAAGAAAAGCTTTAGAAAAGCTGAAATATTGGAAAGAAAAAAAGGCGCCAAAGTATTCTGTGCTTCTGGAAGGAGCCAGGCGTGTTGGAAAATCGACAATTGCCGAAGAATTTGCAAAGCAGGAGTATAAATCATATATAAAAGTAGATTTTGCCAATATAACACAGGATGTCCTTGATGTATTCGATGACATCGCAAATCTGGACATTTTCTTTCTTAGATTGCAAACCGCAACGGGGATAACGCTGTATAAAAGAGAATCCGTTATTATATTTGACGAGATTCAGCTTATGCCTAAAGTGCGTCAGGCTATAAAGTACCTGGTTGCGGACGGAAGATATGACTATATTGAGACCGGTTCTCTGATCAGTATAAAAAAGAATGTCAAGGATATAGTGCTTCCATCTGAGGAGATGAAAATACAGATATATCCGATGGACTACGAAGAATTTATGTGGGCCATCGGAAATGATACCTATGGCGTATTGCGAGATTTATATAAGCTTGGGAAGCCGGTTGGAAATTCCTTAAACAGAAAGCTGATGCGGGATTTCAGAATTTATATGGCAGTAGGTGGAATGCCTCAGGCTGTTGAAGCTTTTGTGGAAGGCAGGAATTTTACAGAAATCGATGAAGTAAAGAGAGAAATCATAGATTTATACAAAGACGATTTCTTCAAAATCGATAATACCGGACTGATCGGAAGAATGTATGATTCTGTTCCAACGCAGCTGGCAACGGACAAGAGAAGCTATGTTATTTCGGCAGCTACGGGCAAAAAAAAGATCGATAAAGATTTAGAGCGTTTACATGATCTGCTGGATTCAAAGACGGTATTATCATGCCATAATGTCCTTAATCCGAGCATTGCATTGCCCCAAACGAGAGTTGATGATACGTTCAAGCTTTATTTGGCCGATACAGGGTTATTTACTACCATGATTTTCAGATCGTCAGGAAAGACAGATGAAAACATTTATACGAAATTGTTGAGCGATTCGCTCCCTGCAGATTTGGGATATTTATACGAAAATGCAGTTGCTCAGATGATTGCCGGATCGGATATAGATCTTTATTATCACACATGGGAGAAAGAAAACAGTTCCCACTACTATGAGGTTGACTTTTTGATTGCTTCAAAAACAAAGATAGTTCCGATTGAAGTTAAATCATCCGGAATCGGCAAACATGAATCAATTACCGAATTTCAAAAAAAGTATTCCAAGCATGTTGCGAAGGAAATATTGTTATCGCAAAAAGATATAGGCAACAGTGAAATGCTGAAATTGTATCCGATATACATGTTGCCATTTTTAATTGAAGACCTATGAGAGGATGAGAAACAGTTTTGAGGCTGGCGGCTTATCAATTTGCCGTATGCGGCGATATTGATCATAATCTTGAAACAATAAAGCAGGCTATACTGCAGGCATGTGAGAACAAAACGATATGATTAAGATACTATTCGTCTGCCACGGCAATATCTGCCGCAGTCCGATGGCGGAATTCATCATGAAGGATATCGTGGAAAAGGCGGGCGTCAAAGATCAGTTCCTGATCGCTTCCGCCGCCACAAGCAGTGAGGAGATCTGGAATGGCGTTGGAAACCCGGTGTATTCTCCTGCTGCAGCGGAGCTGAGAAGGCGCGGGATAGGCAAAACGCTCTATACGGATTTTTCCGGCAAGCGAGCCGTACAGGTCGCAAAAGCGGATCTCACCCGTTATGACCTGCTGCTCTGCGCAGACAAAGCCAATATCCGGAATACGCAGCGCATCACCGGCCCGGATACCGCAGGCAAGGTAAAGCTCCTGTTGGAATACGCCGGAAAGCCCGGCCAATCGATCTCAGATCCATGGTACACCGGTGATTTCGTGCGCGCCTGCGATGATATTTTGGAAGGCTGTACCGGCCTTATGGCATATCTCATACGCGAAGGCCTTGTTTAAAGAGAAAAAAGATCAGGCAGTGCATCATCCTATACGGACAAGCTTTCTATATGAACCAGTCCGATCGAAGATACTCAAGGCAAACAGCAGCTGCAGACGGCTGCAGCTCATCCGGAACCCGGCTTTGTATCCTTCACTCCATCACCTAATGTACCTTCTGCAGATATTTCGCCGGAACAGGATGTTCAAGCTGCCGGATAATTCGCTCCCGGTATGACTTATATATGCTGCCTGTCCCAGGAAGGTATATGGAGCTGTTCCTGAAGCATCTTCTTAACTCGCGTACAAAGAGCAGGATCCGGCTTCCCTGTTTCGCGTGATGGATAGATATCAGCTGTCTTCCCAGACAGGTATAAATACATGATCTGATCGTTTGATTCCACACCGTTTCCGGAATACATCGCTGATTTGGCAGGATACCGGACTGCTTGATTTATGCCATTTCAGGTGTATAATCTTTCCATGGAAGCCTTATCGCCGATATTCCTCCTTAATGAGATCACTGTACAGGACGGATTATGAAACAAACTGATACCCGGCCTCCGGAGCCTGCGCCCCGGACAAATGCATACCATGATCATAGCAGCAATGACCTTCCGTCTGTATGCCCCATGGGTACACAGCCTGAAGGAAAAGAGAATGACAGTCAAGAGCCTGCTCGCACAGCTCATAAATAAGTTCCATGTATCCGCGGCGGAGACAGATGAGCAGGATACCCATCAGATCATCGTAATAAGCATTGCGGCCATCGTGCCGCATACTGCGATGGCGGACAGCCTGATGGATGAGATATCCGCCTTTGTGGACCGAATGACAGAGGCGGAAATATTGGATGAGCAAAGAGAGCTCTTCACATGATACCGGAGGCATTGTATGATCGAAACCCTGCTGACGAAGCCTTATCATGTCATAGACATCCTGCCGAGACAGGTCCCAAAGAACGGTGCAGGGCACTACCCTGCCATCGAACAGTTTTTTCTGAAGGAACTGCAGTATCCCATCCTGCGAGGCCGGTTTGCCCGGATCCTTCTGAAGCTTGGCTGTTATTATGATATGCAGATCTGCTTTGCAGATGAAGATGTGCTTCGCTCCGATCTCATTCCGGATGAATTTGTCGCTCTCATAACCGATGAGAGCAGAGATCTGTGCATCCTCCTTGCAAAGGAAGAGACGCTTTTCACCCTGTATCGCGAGGATACGTATATGACCGTCTACAACGCCCGGGGCGAACTCCTCGATACTCTGGAGGAGCTGGTGCGCGCGGAAGGCCTGTTCATCTGGAAGCCGCCGCAGGAAGGATGATATCGGGGAGTTATCAGTTTTGAGTAATGGGCATCCTCGATTTACAGATTTTGACCTGCTCATCAGAGCAAAAAAACCGCGGCGTCATTTACCGCCGCGGCTGCTTGTTCTTCTCTTCGTTATTCACATTCAACCGATGTTTTCATAACTTTCACGCCGCCCATGGCAGCATATCGCGCCCGCAGGGCAACGGTCGCCTTCGGCGACGCGATATGTTTGCTCCGCAAACGCGATATGTGCTCGCTGTCGCTCACACGCGATATGCTTCGCTCTGCTCAGCGCGATATGCCTCGCTTTGCTCGGCGTGACCCAGGGGATGCCCACACGCGTGAAGCGCATATCGCGTACCGTCAGGCACATATCGCGCCTGACAGGGCATATCGCAGACTCCGCCTGTGGATCTTATATCGCAGGGCCGCGCAGCAGCCCCATCTCCTCATTTCCCGCGCCTCGCGTTATCCCTGTTGATGGCGCTCTTCCATGCCTCTCCCAGGGGTTTGCAGGCGCGCAGATGCATGACTGCCGTCTCCATGGCCTCGTACGCGGCATCGGTCCCTGCGGCATCGCTGTGGTAATCCACCGCATTCTTCGGGTTTATGCCGAAATGCCTCGCTGTCTGCACACTGTCGATATTCGCCCCGATAAAGAGGAACTCCCAGCCGTATTCATCCTGCTCGCGCTTCACCATCGCGCGCACCTCATCAGCGCTGTAGAAGCGGCTTGCATTCTCCATACCGTCCGTGATGATGACGAACATGGTATGCTCCGGCACATCCTCGGGCCTTGCGTACTTATGCACATTGCCGATATGGTGGATAGCGCCGCCGATAGCATCGATGAGCGCCGTGTTCCCGCCCGTCACATAGTCGTCCCGGGTCATATCCGTTACCCTGTCCAGGTCCACCCTGTCACAGACTACCTTCGATTCATGGTTGAACAGCACGCAGGAAACATAGCACGTCCCTTCCTTCCCGCGCTGCTTCGCGATCAGGGAATTGAAACCGCCTATGGTATCCGCTTCCAGCCCGTGCATGGATCCGCTCCTGTCGATGATGAATACGAGCTCCGTGATATTGTTTTTCATGATCATATCCTCCGTTCTAAAAAATTCATGGCCGCCGGGTCTTTCTGCCCGACGGCCTTATGATACTTTATCACAGAGGATGTATGGTCGCTTATCAGGCGACATTTACCCGAGCAGGCTGTCCAGATAGCCAGTGTCGATCGTTATGACGAAATCGGCTGTCAGATCCGCACCGGTATCCCTCACCGTAAGCGTGGAAGGATCGCTCTCCGAAAGCGGGTCTCCCCACATCGCAAAGCCCCTCATTTCCCTGAAAGGTTCCCCGTATATCTCCTTAAGCGCTTCGATCACGCTGCCCGCGTCTGCCTGCTCCTTTTCAAAGTACACTGACAAGCCAACAAGCTGTTTCGCGTCGTCTTCCATCACATAGACAGCCACGAGATATTCCACGGAGAAACCGCCCAGTGTCACTTCTCCTACCGGGTCGGATCTCCCTTCCCAAAAAAGAGGTGCGTACTTTCCATTGAGCATCATAAGCCCCGGTCCGTCATAAGGTGACCACCCCGTATCGGTCTTCAAGGCGATCCTGCCGGAATTCAAGTTTCCTCCATCGATCCCGTCATATACATCACACCAGCCGTTCTCCCCTTCCGCGAGGTATCCGGGCAACTCCTCCGGGGAAGAGAACCACGGGAGCGAGCCGAATGTGAAAGCGTTTTCCGGTGCCTCCTCTTGGGCAAG
>DBXA01000007.1:0-2043 GCA_002309235.1 Christensenella sp. UBA1224
GTGGACAGCGCCATCGCCCGGAACATTCAGCACTCTCTGCGGTATTATCAGGATGGCGGACATTTCCGCCATTTGCAGGAGTTGTATGAGCACGACGAGCTGACCAGCGCGATCAACCGGATCGTGGAGGACATCAACCACCGCTTTACACTGGAGGTGCTGACGAAAGATTTCCGGTCAAGCGATCTGGAGATTTCTCGGAAGAATCTGCGCCGGGATCGGGAACAGCCCACGGACGTGCTGGACCGCATCGGCCTCCCGGAAGTCACGGAGCGGCTGCGGCATCTTCTGGAGATCCAAAATCTGCCGGAGCAGTCTGTCAAGCTCAGCGACACGCACATCTCAGAAATCAAGGAATACCTTGATCTGCTTGATTTGACCCATGAAGTGGGTGTATTCGCGCTGCCATCCGCGGAAAAGCTGCGGGATCGGACGATCATCTCACAGCCCGGTCTTCGGTATGCCCAGGCAGACGCGCTGGTGAGCAGTCTCCTGCAGGATCAGACCATGAGCGACCTTTCTCTGACAGAGCGCAACTATGTGCTGGATCGCATCCGCAGCGAGATCATGGGCCGCATGATGGAGGATATCGTGCTGCTGGAAACCGCGCTGGCTAATCCGAAAAAGCAGGTATTCATCCTGCAGTTCGCCGTCGGTGAGTTCGATATGGTAGTCTTTGACCCGGCCGCCGCGTCCTGTGAGATCTTTGAGATCAAGCACAGCATCGAGATCGTCCCGGAGCAGGCAAGGCTTCTGATCGACCCGGAAAAATGCGCCATGACCGAGCACCGATACGGGCTGATCAAAAAGAAAACCGTCCTGTATCGCGGCACGACGCAGGACTTGGATGGAATACGATATGTGAATGTGGAGGAATATCTGAAGGGTGTCGGTTGAAGCGACACCCCTTGACATATTGCTATAGTAGTGTGAATCGTGTTTTTCAACATTTTTTTAGTTTGTCCACAAATCAGCCGAAAAACGGGATCACGAATCGTTACCTCATCCCACAACCAACTTATTAGTTTTCTTCAAATACTTCGCTGGGATAGGTGCATCGAGCTTCCATGTAATATTCATGGGTTTTGACCCTTCATGTTGCGCATAGTTCGCCGTGCCGAGATAGGTGTAGGCTTCGGCGCCATTGGTAATCCGGTCGGCCTTGAACTCACGGACGAATAACAGCACACGGCTCCCCTGCTCCTTGTGGTGGATGTACCGCTGGCCGGTAGAGGAATGTTCCGCCGTGGTACTCTGGCTCTGCCAGTGGAACAGCCATTCATTGATAGAATAATCGTTGTACATGGTCGTGGGCGAATAATCCTTGTCAGCCTTGTTCAGTGTCACGAAGAGCACGTCCAGCTTCCCTTCCGGCAGCCATTTCACACCCTCACGCACGGTGGCCGGTTTCAGAAAGTCCAACGCCACCAGCAGTTGATCGCGGGTATAGGTACAATGCAGATCCAGCGGACAGTCAAAGCCGACCTTCACCGGCGCGTCAATAAAGTCAATCCGGCTATACTGGTATTTCAGAAGGTCAATCAGTTCGTCAAGCAAAACCGGGCTGTCCGCCAGCGTATATAGATTATCCCATACCTCATCGCTGCGCCAGTCTTCGGCAGCCTTGCCCCATACAGTGATATAGAACATCTGAAGCATCCGCTTTTCCAAATCAGAAAGTTTATGGAAATCCACATTATCCAACCGCGGAAGCAAATCTAGGAGAAAGGATATCCATCTCCGTGAATCAATCACTGCCAGCCTTGCCATTGCCTTAGCCATCATCTCTTCCAGCGGCTCATTGAAATCGTCGATAACATCCGCGCGGGCACACAACCGGGAGAATGTAGCAAACTTGTAGATACTTCTTGGATCGAGGTGATAATAGTCCAGGAAGTTGGCAAGATTGAGCTTCATGCCGGTATCTTCCTCAAAGGAAGCTACTCTCGTCACCAGGCCTGCAGTGTTGCCGTAGGAGGCGCGGATATTATCAAGTATGTATTTTGCCGCCTTCTTCTCCAACTGGATATAGCAGCCCTTGGG
>DBXA01000007.1:2097-3829 GCA_002309235.1 Christensenella sp. UBA1224
TCAAAGTTATACTTTCTATTCGCCTGCCCGATAAAATCGAGAACGGTCAGGCACTCTTTATCCTCCGTCAAACGAAGGCCGCGGCCCAGCTGTTGCAGGAAAATGGTCAGCGATTCCGTTGGCCGGAGGAATAGCACCGTATTGACTTCTGGGATATCCACGCCTTCGTTATAGATATCCACAACAAAGATAAATCGCACCTTACCGGACACCAGACTGTCTTTCGCGCTGCGTCGTTCTTCATCTGGAGATTTGCCGGTCAGATATATGGAAGGAATGCTGTGCTCGTTAAAATACCGGCACATAAACTCCGCATGGTCTACTGTGACGCAGAAGCCGAGTCCCTTCACATCGTAAATATCCGTCACATATTTCAGCAACGAAGACACTACATGATCAGCACGTTGCCAGGCCACTAAGCCACTCAAGGTATAGATATTGGAAAGCTCGGTCTTATCATATCCGCCGGCAGACCATTTCAGCTTGTCCAGGTCCACCGTATCAGTCACGCCAAAATACTGAAAGGGACAGAGGAGCTTGCGATCAATGGCCTCCGGCAGGCGAATCTCAGCCGCAATCCGGTTATTGAAGTATCCGAGGATGCTCCTTCCGTCCATGCGTTCCGGTGTCGCTGTCAGTCCAAGCAGGATCTTTGGCTGATAGTACTCCAACAGCTTCTGGTAGGTCGGTGCCGCCGCATGGTGGAACTCGTCCACAATGATGTAATCATAGAAATCCGGTGATGTTTTCGTGGTAAAGTCCTGACTGTTGAAGGTCTGGATGGACATAAAGAGATTGTCCAGACTGTCCGGGCGATAACTGCCCACGAACATCTCCCCGAAATTGGCGTCTTTCAAAACTGCCCGGAAGGTGTACATACTCTGCTTTAAGATCTCCTCCCGGTGAGCAACGAACAGCAAACGGCAAAGACGGCCTGCTTTTTGCTTGCGAAAGCGTTTATAGTCCAGGGCTGAGATTACAGTTTTGCCTGTGCCAGTTGCCGCTACGACAAGGTTACGGGTATATCCACGAACGGTGCGCTCTGCTTCAAGTTTATCCAGAATCTCCTGCTGATAGGCGTAAGGCTGGATATCCATGGTGTAAATATCGGGGTTGTTGCTATCAAAGTACTTTTCTGCCTTCAACGCACGAACCAGACGCTCTCGCTGGCCCTCGTCGTAGTACTCGAATTCCTTATCGTTCCAATAGAACTCAAAGGTAGCCATGACCTTGTTTACGGTCTCTGGAAGATCCTTTTTTGTAATTTTCGTATTCCACTCCAAACCGCTGGTCAGTGCCGCATTAGAAAGATTAGAGGAGCCTACATAGGCAGTCGTAAAGCCCGTATTCCGATAAAAGATATACGCCTTCGCATGAAGACGGGTAATCTTGGTGTTGTAGCTGACCTTGATCTGCGTATTGGGAAGCTTACGCAGTTCTTCGATGGCTTTTACATCGGTCGCACCCATGTAGGAGGTTGTGATGATCCGCAGCTCACCACCATTATGGGTAAAGGTCGTCAGCTCGTCCATGATAAGACGCAGCCCACTCCACTTGATGAAGGATACCAGCATATCGATCCGGTTGCAGGAGACAATCTCTTTTTTGAGCTCGGTGTACATCTGTGGCTCATTAGCAGCGCCAGTGAACAGGCTGGATTGAGCGATGGAGGTCTCCGGGCGAACGACCTGGGCTTTCTCATCTATTGCCCAAATGCTGTTTTGCCGATCAA
>DBXA01000007.1:3939-16611 GCA_002309235.1 Christensenella sp. UBA1224
CCGTTGTCCTTGAGGTTGTCCAGCCCGCGCTCAACCACCTCAGCAATATACTTTGCCAGCACTTTGGATGCTTCTGCGGTGTCAATCGGCGCAGTTTGACAGAGCTTGTCCACAACGGCAAGATCTGCATCTAAGCCTTTGTTGATAACCTGCTCATACAACCCATCATGCAGCATCGGACATTCCTGCTTTCACTTCAAATCAGTCCTTGAAAAAACAACCAATAAAGAGCATTTTGAAAGAAGATAGATAAACCATATGTAGCCCATAGGCCACACGAAGCTCTTTCTTTGCTTTCATTCAAATGAAACCAATACAAACTGCCGCCGATAAGGCGCATTCTGCGCGTTTTGCTGCAAAAGGCAGAATGCTGTCCTTCGTCCAACTCAAAAGCTGCTCCACGCTCTCCAGCACATATCCCGGCAATGTACCCCCGGAAGAATATACCGCAGGCACGTTTTTTGCACCGCCCGCATTCGAGTCCTTTTTTTCTTTATAAAAAATGGGAAGGGGACTACGCTCCCCTTCCCATGTGGTGCCGGTAGTCGGGGTCGAACCGACACGGTGTCGCCACCACCAGATTTTGAGTCTGGCACGTCTGCCAATTCCATCATACCGGCAAGTGAAATGAGTATACAACAAAAAGCCCAAAAAGGCAATAGTTATACCGAAAAGAATTCATGAGATCGAAGCTTATCTTACACGCAAGCCGGGCCTGAAAGGTTGCATCGAGGGCTGCAAAGTGATAATATCAGACATAAGCAAACCCTTCACTCTACCATCAAGGAGGCATTTCCATGCTGATCACGATACTCGGCTGGCAGGGGCCCGTTCCCGGCGCAGACGGCGCCTGTTCCGGCTACCTGGCAGAAGACGAAAACGGTTCCGCGGTCGCAATAGACATGGGAGCAGGCTCGCTCTCACGTCTCATGAAGGCGATCGACCCGAGAAAGCTCAAAGCCATCATACTCAGCCACCTCCATTGGGACCATATGAGCGACATGCTGCCGCTCGGCTATCTTGCGGGCATGACGGATATCCCCGTCTATGCGCCTGCCCAGCCCGCGCCGGCTTTCGACGCGCTCACATCCCTGGGTTGGAAGATCCATCCCCATGAGGATATGCGCCTGGGTGATATGCAGATATCGTTCGGCCCCGCAAGACACCCCGTCCCCTGCTCCTCGGTGCGCATCGAATGCCATGGCAAGGTATTCGTCTACACAGGAGACACCAATACGCATCCGGGCATTGCCGACTTCGCCCGCGGAGCAGACCTGCTCCTCGCCGATGCCGGTCTCAGGGAAGCGGATTGGGCTGAGAACAAGCCCCATCTCTCTCCCGCCCTCTGCGGAAAGCTTGCGTTGGAAGCCGGTGTCAAAAAAATGGTGATCACGCACCTTTCCCCCTTCAATGACAAAGACCTGCTGCTTTCGGAAGCTTCAGCGGTGTTCCCGGAAACGACGCCGGCTGAAGGAGGCCTCCGCCTGAAGGTATGACAGGCAGCGGCCTTAAAACGAGTTTCAAGCCGGTCCGTGTAAGACCCCTTGTATGGACAGCTGCCGCCTGGGCTGCGGGAGCTGCCTGCGCCGTGCCGTTATACGGCAAGAGCCTGCTGATCTGGGTGATCCCTTGCATTATATGCGCCGTTTGCACGCTGCTGCGCAGAAGGCTCCTCGCCCTGATCGGAGCAGTATTCTTCCTCGCTGCATCTGTTACAGGGGCTGCAGCCGTAAAACCCGTTATGCATACGTTTGATGAAAAGGTCACCGTGACAGGCATGGCCGCATCGGATATGCGCGATTACGAAGATTACTCTATGATAACGCTCTCCTACGTCTCAATAGACGGGGAGGCGCGCGCCTTCAAGCTGCGGCTTTATATCTATCCCGATGCCGATGGGAACCGTCTTTCACTCGTATACGGGGATACCGTTTCCTTCCAGGGCATGCCCCGCACGCCGACAGGGCTCACCGGCTTCGGCGGTTACGACAGAGCCTCTGCCCTGTGGAGGACAGGCATCGCGATGACAGTATACGCCGATGCGGATGCCATCGAATATGAGACGGGAAGACTATCTCCCAGGAGACTTGCGTGTCTGGCCCGTATGGCACTGGCAAAGCGCATAGACTCCCTGTACGGAGACAGCGCTCCCATCGCGAGGGCCCTGCTGCTCGGTGACAAGACAGCGCTTTCCGACGGAGAGTATTCCGCCTTCCGCGGCGCGGGGATCGTTCACCTGCTGGCAGTGAGCGGCCTGCACGTGAGTGTTCTGGCCCTGTTCATCAAAAATCTGCTGGGGAAGATATTCCGCCTTTCGAGGAAATGTACCTTTTTTATCCTTATGCCCCTGCTCCTCCTGTACGCTGCGCTCACCGGCTTTCCCGCCAGCATCCTGCGCGCCGCCATCTGCTTCGCCATAGCGGAAGGCGCCCCTCTTACAGGCAGGCCTTATGACAGGCTGTCCTCCCTCGCCCTGGCCTATCTGCTGATCGTACTCGTCCGCCCGCTTTTCACATTCGATACCGGCCTGATACTGTCCTTCAGTGCCATGACAGGCATATGCTTTTTCATGCCGCTGTTCGAAAGGCCTTTCAAAGCCCTCGCGCGGCAAAAGAGCCTCCCCGTAAGGCTGTTCGGAAAAGCGTGCTCCCTGGCAGCCATGAGCGCCGCCGCTTCGCTCGGCACGCTCCCTGCCGTTTCCTGTCTCTACGGCGGACTGACGCTCTGGTCCCTTATCGTGAACATCGCCGCGATCCCGCTGACGAGCGCCATCATGCCCCTTCTCGCGATATCCGCTGCTGCCGGTACAGGCGGCCCCGTCACATTCAGCGCCGCAAAGCTTATCGGCCTCCTCCGGGGCTTATCCTCATTCATCTCAGGGCTCGGTACCGGGCTCAACGTTTCCCTCGCCTTCATGCTCACCCCGTTTGCGATCGCATATATCGCTGTCTCCTTTGCTTCATCCTCCTATCTCAAGGTCATTCGCAGCCCCAGACTGCGTTTCAGGCTGAAGGGTATGGGGATACTGCTCCTCATCACCATAGCGGCTGCCAACACCTTCGCGGTGAAATATCCGGTCCTCTCCGAGCAGGGGCTCAGGATCACCTTTTATGATGTAGGCCAGGGCGACAGCGCGCTTGTCAACGCCCAGGGAAACCTGTATCTCATCGATACGGGGAGATCCTACACATCCTCCCGGCGCCTCGCCGCCGGCGCGATAAAGCTGTCCGGCCTCTTTCTGACCCATCCGGATGACGACCATATCGGCGATATGACATCCGTTATACAATCAGCCGATCCCGAGACCGTATACCTGCCCTTCTGCTGGGAGGAAGCCCAATGTCCGGATTACGCAGCAGAAGCCCTCAAAGGCCGGAATATCATCTACCTTCACGCCGGAGATGAACTGAAGCTTTCGGATACAACCGTGATGCATGTCCTGCATCCGGGAGACGGGAAGCTCTCTTCCGACAACGACGCCAGCCTTGTTCTGCTCCTGTCGAACGGGAAACGCAGTGTCCTCTTCATGGGCGATCTTTCCGACAATTGTATCGATTTTCCCGTGCCGGATTGTGATATAATAAAGCTTGCCCATCATGGGAGCGGCTCTTCATCCGGCATGTACATGCTTTTGAGCGCCTCCCCTTCCGCCGCTGTCATCAGCGTCGGTCAGAACCGATACGGCCACCCCGCGCCTGTTGTGCTCGAAAATCTCGCGTTCATCGGCGCACGTGCGCTCCGGACGGATGAGCTGGGCGATATCTCCGTGCTGCTTTCCGATGACGGCAGCATGGATTACTCCTTTTACCTGGAGGATTAGATGAACTACTGGCAAGAGCTTTACGATGCATGGGACAGCGGCCGCTTCGCCCCCGTTTACCATTTTTACGGGGATGAGGAATACATCAAGAAAAACGCGCTCGCCCGCCTGCGTTCAAGGCTGCTCGTTCCCGGTCTCGAAGAACTGAATGAGACCATACTCGAAGGCAGCGTATCAGCCGAGGATATCATCGAGGCGGCGGAAACGCTGCCCGTCATGGCGCCGCGCAGGCTCGTCCTCGTACGCGACTGGGCGGGGCTCCTGCAATCCGAAAGAGCAAAGGGCGAGGAGGATGAAAAAGGCAAGAAGAAAAAGCTCCTCAAGGCTTACGACGTTTTCGCGAAATGGCTTGATGACCCGCCCCCGGAATGCACGCTCGTCTTCTATACAAGGCCCGGCGACAAGATCGATGAATATGTGAAAAGCCGCGGCAAAGCCGCCAAAAAGAACGTGTTCGAGCTTCTTGCAGCCAAGGGAAAAGCCGTTTCCTTCGATCACCTGGACGACCGGACGCTCTTTGTCTGGATCGCGCAGCGTTTCAAGGCCGAAGGCTCCTCTGTCGACCGGATCGCCTCCGAGGCGCTCGTCACGGCGGCAGGACGGGATTGCGCCAGGCTCAACGAAGAGATCATGAAGCTCGCATCCCTCGGAGACAAGGTCGATGAGCAGCTGATACGCCGTGTTGTCACGCCTACGCCGGAAGCGACCGTCTTTGAGATGGTAGACGATCTTACGGCAGGCAGGCTGGTCGCCGCCCGGCAGAAGACGGATCTCTTACTGAGGAACGGTGACTACCCGACGCAGATCCTCTATATGATCACGCGCCAGATACGCCTTCTTTGCCTGACACGGGAATGCCTCGATGCCGGCACCGGCCAAAAAGGGGTAATGGAGGCGGCCGATACCCGTTCCACCTGGCTGGCAGACAGGCTGATAAGCCAGGCCCGGCCGCTCTCCCCGGCGACGCTTCGCAGGCTTTACGAGGAATGTACCCAGGCAGAGTATCTGTGCAAGAGCGGGCGCGCAGACCACACCGCCATGCTCTACAGGATGCTGATACTCCTCGGCACGGACCTCAGGAAAAAGCAATGACACCCGAAATATGAGTGATGGATGATATCGTTTCAAACAAGCATCGGCTCCTCAAAGGATGCCGCGGTCAAAGGAGGCACAAGCATGCGTTATTTTGATGAACAGTATACGCTGGATTCCTTCCGGGATCTCCTTAAAGTGGATTCCACCACAGGCCAGTACCACGCCATACAGGAAACGACGGCGGAGATGATCCGTGAGTTGGGCTATGATCCCCTCTATACCCGCAAAGGCGGCATACTGGCGGATCTCGGCGGCGAGGGCGAGCCTCTTGTGATCACCGCCCATCTGGATGACATCGGCCTCATGGTGCGGCATGTCAATGCGGACGGCACACTGAACGTCTGCCCTGTCGGCGGCCTCTATCCCTTCTATTGCGTAACGGAAAACGTGCGGGTATACACCGGGGAAGGGAAAGTCTACACGGGCTGCGTCTGCCGCAAGCCGAATTCCATCCACGTGACGGAGGAAGAGCTGCGCAATACCCTCGGAGATTTCCGCACCAACGTCTGCATCGTGCTGGACATGCCGGTAAAGAGCGCGGCGGATACAAAGGCTCTCGGCATTGATACGGGCGATTTTGTCGCGCTGGAGCCCCGCTTCACCCTTTCCGGCGGGTACATCAAGAGCCGCTTTGTGGATGACAAGGCCTGCGCGGCCGTGCTCCTGAACGTGATGAAGGCAGTCCGGGAAAACGACCTTCCCCTCACACGCAAGGTCGTCGCCTACTTTGCCTGCTATGAGGAGATCGGTCACGGCACCGCATGGCTCCCCGATGGCGTGAAGGATATTCTCGCCCTGGACATCGCTCCTACGGGGCCGGATCAGAATTCCGATGAGCAAAAGGTATCCATCTTTGCCAAGGACAGCCGCTTCCCCTATCACAGCGGTATGACGGCAGAGCTCAGGGAAACCGCGAAAAAGGCCGGGATTGACTACGTGATGGATATCTTCACCCCGCATTACGGCACGGACGGGGATGGATCCATACTCGCGGGATACGATATCCGCCATGCGGCCATCGGGCCCGGCACCTACAACAGCCACGGATACGAAAGGACGCATATCGACGGGCTGCGCAGCACCTTCGACCTGGTCATGGCGTATATCGCGCCGGACGCCGTCTGATCTGCGGCCCGGAAAATACTTTTATCTGCAAATCGTCGATCGCGAAGGCACGGACAAGGCCGAAAGAGCCCTGTCCGTGCTTCGTCATTGGGTCCCTGCTATGTTTTATCCCTTCCCGCTTGCCCATACAGCCCGATTGGTGTACAATGAGAGCAATAAAAATCCCCCAAGGCAAGGAGATGCTTTGATATATGAAATTAGGTGTTGTCGGACTTCCCAATGTCGGCAAGAGCACGCTGTTCAACGCGATCACAAATGCCGGCGCGCAGGCAGCGAACTACCCCTTCTGCACGATAGAGCCCAATGTGGGCGTGGTGCCGGTGCCGGATGAAAGGCTCGATTTCCTCAGCGATATGTACAGCCCGGAAAAGTACACCCCCGCCCTTCTGGAATTCGTGGATATCGCCGGCCTCGTACGCGGCGCCAGCAAAGGCGAAGGCCTTGGGAACAAATTCCTTTCCCATATCCGCGAGGTGGATGCCATACTGCACGTGGTGCGCTGCTTCGATGATGAGAACATCATCCATGTGGACGGCAGCATCGATCCCGCCCGCGATATCGAAACCATATCCACAGAATTGATACTGGCTGATATCGAGACGGTCGAAAAGCGCAGGGAAAAAGCCGTCAAGATGCTGCGCAATGGCGAAAAAAAGTTCGAGGTCGAAGCGGAGACCGCGGAAAAGGTGATCGCGCACCTGAACGAAGGGAAGCCTGCCCGCACCTGTGATCTGAACGAGGAGGAAGCTGCCGCCATGGCAGATTGGTTCCTGCTCACCTCCAAGCCCGTCCTCTATGCCGCCAACATCGCGGAGGACCAGATCGGCGCGGAGGACAACGATTACGTGAAGGCCGTAAAGAGGTGCGCCGAAGCGGAAAATGCCCAGGTGCTGGTGATATCCGCTCAGATCGAGGAGGAGATCTCCCAGCTGCCGGATGATGAAAAGGCCATGTTCCTGGAGGATATGGGCATCACGGAAAGCGGCGTCTCCCGCCTGGCGAAGCTTGGCTATAAGCTGCTCGGCCTCATCTCCTTCCTGACGGCAGGGCCCAAGGAGGTCCGTGCCTGGACCATTACGCAGGGCACCAAAGCGCCGCAGGCCGCGGGCAAGATCCATTCCGATTTCGAGCGCGGCTTCATCCGCGCCGAGATCGTATCCTTTGAAGACCTGAAGCGGGAGGGCTCCATCGCGGCCTGCAAGGATAAGGGCCTGTACCGTTCCGAGGGCAAGGACTATGTGATGCAGGACGGCGATGTGACGCTGTTCCGCTTCAATGTCTGATATTTGATCTGAAAAGGCGGAATAAAGCAAATGATGGGCAGAGCTGTAATACTGACGGGCACCGGCAACGGGCCGGGCGCCTGCGCCGCCGCGGCGCGCATCTCCACAACGGGCGGCGGGGCAGTGGAAAGATATCAAACAAAGCACGACCCCGAAAAAGACATATCCCTCGTCAAAAAGGTGCTCTCCTCCGGGCATCAGTCCATATTCGAGCACCAGACTTTTTTCGTAGCGTTCGAAAATGTCTCCGTGGCCGTCGAGCAGTTTGTGATCGAATGCCGGCTGGGAAGCTATACGGTAAAGAGCCGCCGGTACGTCGATTTTTCAGGGGCCGGCTATGTGACGCCCGATACGCTGGAGGAGCGCTTCCGGGGCCGCTATGAACAGCTGATGGAAAGCCTCTTTTCGGTTTACGGAGAGCTGACAGCGGCCGGCATCGCCCGAGAGGACGCTCGCTTTGTACTCCCCTACTGCTTCTGCAGCAATTTCTATATGACGATGAACGCGCGCTCCCTCTACAAGCTCGTGGCGGAGATGCGCTTCGGCCGCGGCAGCGCCTTTACCGAAATCAGGGAGCTCGGCGAAAGCCTTGCCTCCCAATTGGATGAGACCTGGCCCGGCGTTTCGGATCTTCTCGGGAAAGCCGCGGCAGCACCGGCGGCATTTGACATTTCCTTCCTTGAAGGGGAGAGCGGTTTTACAGCCGCGCAGCCGGAGGCCGTCTTAAAACGCGCAGATCCCGATGCCGAAAGCACCCTCAAGGAGCTCATGCGGGCAAACGGAAGGCCGGCTGATATGTCGGTAAGCGAGCTCATCCGGTCCGGAAGGCCCCGTGAGCTGGAATTCCTGAACTACCGGTTTACGGTTAAGGATGTATCCCTAGCCTGTGTCACGCATTTTACCAGGCACCGCATACAATCCCTGCTCGTGCCGGATATCAGGGAAGCGCTGCGCATACGCCGCTTTATCGTTCCGGATCCCATCAGGGAAAGCAGCGAGCTGTACGCCAAATATGTTTCCTGCTTTGAAAAAGCCTTCTCTGTCTGCGCCGAGCTGATCCGTGAGGGCATGCCTGCGGAATTCATCACCTATTTCTGCCTTGCCGGAATGGTCGTACCGCTGGAAATGGGCATGAACGCGCGGGAGCTTCACCTTTTCCTGCGCCTGCGCACCTGCGAAAGGGCCCAGTGGGAGATACGCCGTCTTGCCAGATCCATGCTTGCCCAGCTCAAGGCCGTATCGCCCGGGGTGTTCGACAGCTTCGGCCCCGGCTGCATCTCCATGGACAAGTGTCCCGAGGGCAGGCTCTCCTGCGGAAACCCGCCCAAGCTCTGAAAATAACGGAAAGGCCTGATACTATGAAGATACCTGTCATCGGCGTCACCACCTCCTATGAAGACCCTGAGCATCTGGAAAACCAGCATGTGAGCGAGTTTTATATCGATAATGTGAAACGCGGAGGAGGCATCCCGAAGGTCCTGAACTTCCTGGATCCCCTGGAGACGATAGGCAAAACGCTGGATGGGCTCGACGGCGTGCTGATCATAGGCGGCTGGGATGTGGAGCCCTGCCTTTACGGCAGGGAACGGCTGCCCGAGTGCGGCCCTGCCAGCATCATAAAGGACCGATATGAATCGGAGCTCATCCGCCAGACAGTCCGGCGGGATATGCCGCTTCTCGGCATCTGCCGCGGCATACAGGTCATCAACACCGCCCTGGGCGGAACTCTCATACAGGATATCCCGACAAGCGCCTACGGCACGCTCCACCAGCAGCCCAAAGGGAACGTCTTCTGGCACGATGTGGATGTAGACCCGGATACCGCCTTCGGGAAGCTCCTGGGCGTTGAAAGGCTCGCGACGAACAGCTATCATCACCAGTGCATCGATACGCTTGCGCCGTGCCTCCGCCTTACCGCCCGCTGTACGCGGGATGGTGTGCCCGAAGGCGCTGAGGGGAAGGAAAACACCTTCCTGATGGCCACGCAGTGGCATCCGGAGCGCACCGTGCTCCACGACAGGTTCTCCCTGCGCTTCTTTGAGGCGCTCGCAAAGCACGCGGGAGCCGCGATCTGAAGGAGGAATTAAGATGTCGAAAAACACCGAAATGCTCTCCCATGAAAAAGTCCGCCTGACAGAGGGCTTCTGGAAGGAGAAGCGGGAACTCACGCGCGATGTGACTCTCATGTCCATCTACGACAGGTTCACAGAGACAGGCCGCTTTGCTTCCCTCGATTTCAATCATCCGGATCCCCATATCTTCTGGGACAGCGATATCGCCAAGTGGATCGAAGGCGCGGCGTACCTGCTGGAGGACAAGAGGGATGAAAGGATAGAGAAGCTGGTAGACGAGGCCGTTGAGAAGATAAAGCTCCACCAGCGTCCGGACGGCTATTTCAACATCCATTTTGACACAAAGGAGCCCGCCGCCCGCTTCAGCCGCTATACCGATCACGAGCTCTACGACCTTGGGCATCTCACCGAGGCCGCCGTCGCCTACAAGCGCGCCACCGGCAAAAGGGATCTGCTCGATGTATGCATCCGGTATATCGACCTCGTCGACAGGGTATTCCGCGTGGAGCACTCCGCCGCGTTCGATACCCCCGGCCACGAGGAGATCGAGCTTGCCCTGTATAAGATGTACCGGGAAACAGGGGAAGAAAAATACCTGACGCTGATGCGGTATTTCATCGATACAAGGGGCACCTCCGACAAGGACAAGACCTATGATGTGTTCGGTACGAACCGCTATTCCCAGGCCCATATCCCCGTGCGGGAACAGACCACGGCAGAAGGGCACAGCGTTCGCGCCATGTACCTGTACTGCGCCATGGCAGATCTCGCCCGCGAGGATGGCGATGAAGCCCTGCGCAAGGCCTGTGAGACGCTGTTTGAAAATGTGGTGACCAGGCGCATGTACGTGACCGGCGGCATAGGCTCCAGCCATGTGGGCGAAGCCTTTACCTTCGATTACGACCTGATGAACCGCACCGCCTACGCCGAGACCTGCGCGGCGCTGGGCTTGGCCCTTTTCGCCCGCCGCATGTGGCTGATCGAGCCAAAGGGCATCTATGCCGATATCGCGGAGCTTGCCCTTTACAACGGTTCCCTTTCCGGCATTTCCCTTTCCGGCGATTCCTTCTTCTATGAAAACCCGCTGGAGATACACACCCAGGTCATCAAGCACAACGGGCTATACACGAAGGCGAGGGATTCCATGCCCATCGCCCAGCGCGTGAAGGTGTTCTCCTGCTCCTGCTGCCCGCCCAATCTCCTGCGCGTGATCGCCTCTATAGGCGATTTTGCCTTCAGCGAGGGAAGTGATACCCTCTACAGCAACCTCTTTATGGGGTGTGAAGCGGATACCTCCTTCGGCCGCATCACCGAGAAGACCGGTTATCCCTACGACGGCAGCGTGGAATACGCCATGCCGGACGGCGCGGAAAGCTTCACACTGGCTGTCCATATCCCGGCCTGGGCAGGCAGCGATTACACGCTCACGCTCAACGGCAGGCTCTATGAAGCCGTACCGCGGGACGGATATGTGTACATCACCCGCGCCTGGGAGAAGGATGACATCCTGCGGCTGGAAATGAACATGGAAGCCCGCCTTGTAGAGGCGAACCCAGCAGTACACGAGGACTGCGGCCGTGTTGCCGTCATGCGCGGGCCCATCGTCTACTGCGCGGAAGAGGTCGATAACGGCCGCTTCGTAAAGGATATCGCCGTAAGCGGTGAGAGGCCCTTTACCGCAGAATGGAACGATGCCATGAACCTGCCTGTGCTGCGGACGACCGGCTCCCGCCGCGTATGGCCGGACAGCAACCCGCTATACAGCGCCTCCAGGAGCCGCCGCCGGGAATGCGGTGTGACGCTCATCCCATACGCCGCCTTTGCGAACCGCGGCGAAAGCGATATGGCAGTGTGGCTCCTTGAGGAGAGATAAAGGCATGACCGCCGAAAGCCGCAAACGGCGCGGCGGTTTATCATATATATAAAAAAAGGAGAAAACTATGGAAAAGTATCAAAATTTCAACCTGGCCGGATACGTCTACGCCTATTACCTGGATGGCATCACGGAAGAAAAGCTGCGCCGTGATATCGCCTTTTACGAGTATTACCTGCCCCTCACAAAGGTATACCTGGAAAGCCACCGCGCACTCGTGGATATCCCGGAGGAGACGCTGCGCATGGCGAAGCGCGTATTCCTCGAAAAGGGCATAGAAGTATCCGGCGGCATCACCACCACGGCGAAGGTGGGCGAAAAGAAGCCCTCCATATTCGACTGCTACTGCTTCAGCGATGAGGCTCACAGGGAAAACCTGCTCTCCATCGTGCGGAAGACCGCATCCCTGTTCGATGAGTTCATACTGGATGACTACTTTTTCACGCCCTGCCGCTGCGAAAAGTGCATAAAGGCGAAGGGCAGCCGTTCCTGGGAAAGGTTCCGGCTCGATACCATGGCGGATTTCTCCCGGGAGCTCGTAACGGAGGCGAAAAAAGCAAACCCGAAGTGCTCCTGCATCATCAAATACCCCAACTGGTACGAATCCTACGCGGAAACGGGCTACAACCCGGAAGCGCAGAAGGATATCTTCGACCGCATCTATACGGGCACCGAATCCCGGCTCAGCAATTACAACGCCCAGCACCTGCAGCGCTACCTGAGCTACTCCCTCATGCGCCTCATGGAGAACAGCGCCCCCGGGCGCAACGGCGGCGGCTGGATCGACCTGGGCGGTTCCTCCGGCAATGTTTCCGTCTTCCTCCAGCAGGCGGAGCTCACGCTGTTCTCAAAGGCAAGAGAGCTGATGCTCTTCAATTTCGGCTCGATGATCGACGAACCCGCGGCCGCAGCCCTGGGGATCGCCCTCCAGAAGGCGGATGTCCTTCTCGGAAAGCTGGGGAATCCCCTTGGCGTATCCGTGTACGAGCCTTATGCCTCCGGCGGCGAGGACCAGCTGATAAACTACATCGGTATGCTGGGGATCCCCCTGGAGCCCAAGCCCTATTTCGACGAGGAGGCCAAAGAGGTCTTCCTGACGGAGAACAGCGCGAAGGACCCGGACGTGGTGAAGAAGCTGGAAAAGTACGTGCGCGAAGGCGGCATTGCCGTCATAACTTCCGGTTTCCTGAAGGCAGCGGAAGGCATGGGCATACGGCAGTTGACATCCGCCCGCGTGACCGGGAGAAAGCTTTCCGGCACGCGCTTCGCTCTGACGAACCTGAATGTCTCCAGCGGGAACACCGTCATGACCGATGAAAAAGTGTCCTTCACGGAGCTGGCCCACAAGAACAACGCCACCTGGGAGGATGTGCTCCTTTTCTCCAACGATACCTCCATGGGCAT
>DBXA01000019.1:0-2952 GCA_002309235.1 Christensenella sp. UBA1224
CTCCGGCAAGAGTCCGGCTGCCGCTCGCGGATGTGCCATACATCTTCACGGCATCGATCGCCGCCTGCATGGTCTCAGGATCACCGGACATGCCCAGATAATTGTACGAGCCAAGGTTGATGACCTTCTGTCCGTCTATGATACTGGTATCCCTGATAAGACTGTCATGCGGGACAAAATAGGGATTGACGCCGTCGCGCACCGTTTCTTCCCTGCGCTTCTGAAGCTCAAGGTACTCGGTACTCTTTGTGAAGTCCGTGATGCGGTTGGTTCCCCCTGTTTTATCCTCCTGCCGCAGGACGGTATTTTCACCATGCTGCTTAGCCAATACGAAACGCGCCGTGTCATTGACGGTAAAAAGGGTCCTGATCTCGGAATCGAGGATAACGATACCGAATTCTTTTTCTATGGCGCAGACAGCGCTGTAAAGAGTGAGACTGTCACCGCCGAGCTCTGTCGTGAAGTGCGCATCGTAATCTATCTCCTCTTCATCCAGATACAGCTCTTCCGCCATGATACGCCGTATCTTATCCCTGACGCGGATGAATTCCTCTTCCCTGTACGCAGCCGGGACTGTTTCAGTGCTCTCCTTTCTGTCGGAAGGAGTGCTTTGCGCTTCGCGGAATTCCCAGGTGCCTTCCTCGATCGCTTTTTTAAGCGGCTGGCGTCTCACCTTAAGGCTCGCCGATACCGGGATCGGCTTTGCGGAAATAAGTATCCGGGAAACCCTGTTATACGGAGCAAGGCCGGCGTTGATCCTGTCAACAGCAGTAACGAGCACCGTTTCATCGAAACCTTCCGCAGGCTCCACGAGCAGTGATACATCTTCGTATTGGCCATTTCGGATGCCGAGTATGCATATCCTCGCCGTTCCCGGTATCGCGGCAAAAGCATCCTCCAGTATATCGGGATAGATGTTTTCACCGGAGGCATTGACGATAACATCCTTGCAGCGGCCCGCGATATACAGCCCTTCCCCATCGGAACGGGCGATATCGCCTGTATGGAACCATTCTTTTTTGTCCCTCGGGACGATCCTTCCATCCTTCATGCTGGCTGTATAGAGTATCTCTCCGCGGATCAGCAATTCCCCTTCTTCGGCCCCTTCCGGATCGAACCTGTACTCGATGACATCCATGGGCTTCCCTATGGAACCCTTTATCCTGCGGGAAGCGAGCTTGGAGGTCTCAACCCCTATAATGCCGCATTCCGTCATGCCAAAGCCGTTGTACAGGTCGTATCCGGAGGCATTGAGTATCCGAAGCGTTTCCTCGGGTATATGACCGCCGCCGGTTATCAGGCTGCGGATCTGCGTGCCCAGGAGCGATGACTGGAGCATCTGCAGCTGCGGCGGCAGCGGCGCTTCTCTGCCCACGGCGGCTGCTTCCGAACGTTTACGGATGCTGTCATCACAGAACGCGGCAAACTGCTCATCGCTCATGCCCGTCATGGCGCAGAAATTATGGTGTATTGCCATAGCCAAAGCATTATAGAGCATGGGAACACAGTAGATATGCGTGACGCCGTGATTGCGGCAGGCAGAAAGTATCGTCTGCACGCTTTTGTCGCGCAGGTACACGATCGTCCTTCCCATGCAGGAATAGAGCATATATACGACCGAAAAGCCAAATACATGGTGGAAAGGAAGGAAGGCAAGCATTTTGAACGGTGCATTTTCTGTAAATGCCAGTTCTTCATTCCTGTTATACACTTCGTCAAAGGCAATGAGCTGCGCGGTGATCGCCTCTGCGGAATACAGGAATATGCGGCTCGTGCCGGTAGTACCCGATGTACACAAGGCTGTGTACTCTCCCCAAACCTCTTTTCCACGCGGACCGGGACCGAGCACCTCCGATGCATGGATCCAGTTCGCCTTTGCTCCTTCGACAGGCCTGGCAGATACGTATGCCGCGGCATGAGCCTCCTCCATGATGCTTACAAGGAGGGGAGCATCCGCTCCCGGATTCAGAAGGAGAGGTATCCCTCCCGCCATGAGGATGCCCCAAAAGAGCACGGGCCAATCCATGCAGGTATCATATATCAAGCCTACGACATCGCCTTTTTCCAGGCTCCCTGCAGTCTGTAGATTGCCGCAGACGGAATAAGCCATATCGCAGGCCTCGGAATAAGTCCTTTTAAATATCTCATTGTCCGCACCGGTGATCTCTGCCGAAACATGATCCCCATACTGTTCCATCAAATGAAACAGCCCCGGATAGGAACGATTCTTTTTGATCACGTCCAGTGTCGCTGCCCAGATGCCCTGCAACAAACACACCTCCGTTCACTGTCAGCCATATGTTAATCCATGCTCATTCTATTACTATTTTGAAGTAAAATCAACGTTTTTACAGACATTCAAACAATAGTTGTACATATTTTGACACATTGTACTCACAATTTCGGGTAAAAAAAGAGCTGTCTCTTTCGACAGCCCATGTAAAGTGACTGAAAGGTCATATCGCCGGACCGACAGGCCTTTTACCCCGCAAGACCCAGGAAATGCGAAGATATCGTAAACAGGAAAAACAGCGACAGAGCATCGACGATGGTCGTGATCATGGGGCTTGCCATCAGCGCCGGGTCCAGGTGAACGGCTTTTGCCAATATCGGCAATGTACAGCCAAGAGCTTTTGCCAGTATGACCGTCATGAACAATGCCAGACCAACCGACAGAGCGACCGGGACTTCAAACTGATTGATAAATACCAGCCTCAGTATATTCAGAATAGCCAGCGTCACGCCGACGATGATCGCTACGCGGAATTCCTTCCAAAGAAGCTTTCCGATATCCTTAAGCTCGACTTCACCCAGCGCCAGTCCTCGGATCGTCATCGTGGAAGCCTGGCTGCCGCAATTGCCGCCCGTGTCCATCAGCATAGGCATGCAGCTGGTAAGCGCTACGCCTATCACGCCGCTGGCTGTGATCAGGCTTTCAAAGTGCGTTATGAT